>JAEUOS010000100.1 GCA_016790695.1 Burkholderiales bacterium | reverse complement strand
GCTCTCGATGCTCGACCTGGTTGCCGTGCGCGAGGGCGGCGGCGTGGGCGACGCGATCCGCATCGCACTGGCAACCGCGCAGCACGCCGAGAAACTCGGCTTTGCGCGTTACTGGGTCGCCGAGCACCACAACATGCCCGGCATCGCCAGTTCCGCCACTGCGGTGCTGGTCGGCCACCTGGCGGGCGGCACGCGCAGCATCCGCGTCGGTTCCGGCGGCGTCATGCTGCCCAACCATGCGCCGCTGGTGGTTGCCGAGGCCTTCGGCACCCTGGCCGAGCTCTACCCCGGGCGCATCGACCTGGGCCTGGGCCGCGCGCCGGGCACCGACCAGCTGACCATGCGCGCGCTGCGGCGCGACCGCGTCGAGACCGAAGAGGACTTTCCGCGCGAGGTCGCCGAGCTCGAGCGGCTGCTGGCGCCGCCGACACCGGGGCAGCGCCTGATCGCCATGCCGGGCGCGGGCACCGAGGTGCCGATCTGGCTCCTGGGGTCGAGCCTGTTCTCTGCGCAGCTGGCGGCGGAGCGCGGCCTGCCCTACGCCTTCGCGTCGCACTTCGCGCCGCGCATGCTCCTGCAGGCGCTTGACCTCTACCGGAGGCGATTCCAGCCGTCGGCCAAGCTGGCCCGGCCCTATGTGGTGATCGGCGTGCCGCTGATCGCGGCGCCCGACGACGCCGAGGCCGACTACCTGGCCAGCAGCACCTACCAGCGCATCCTGGGCATCCTGACCGGCCGGCGCGGGCGCCTCATGCCGCCGGTGGAAGGCTTTCTTGCAGGCTTGCACCTTCAGGAGCGCGCCGCGATCGCCGATTTCCTGGCCGCGGCGGTGATCGGCGGCCCGGAGACCGTGCGCCGCGGGTTTGCGCAACTGGCGGAGGCGACCGAAGCCGACGAATTCATGCTGGTCTCGGACATCTTCGACCCGGCGCTACGGCTGCGTTCGCTGGACATCGCGGCTGCGGTGCACGGCGCAGGTTGAATCGATGAAGCGCGGTGCTCGACCAGGCGCGGCAGTTTCACTCAACGCGAACGATCCACCGAATTCCCGAAGCTGCAACCCGCAGAGCACGGTCCCGTCGAATCGCTCCGCCGCCCGGCAGTGTGTCCGCTCAGTTCCTCGCTTTGTCGACCCGTCCCGATCAGCAGCAGGAAGCTGCTAATCTGGCCTACCGAAGCGAGGAGACGCATATGATCAGGCGCCGTGGTCTTCTGAACGTCATCGGCGCCGCGGCGCTGGGAGGAGTTTGGCCGGCAATGGCGCAGGTGACCGGACGCAGCTGGCGCGTGGGCATCATGCCCGGCGGTCCGATGGCGCCACGCCAGTTCCAGTGGGACGTGTTCTTCGGGCGCATGCGCGAGCTCGGCTATGCCGAGGGCCGGAACGTGCAGTTCGTCGTCCGCGCGCCGGCGAAGGAAGGCGGCCCGTTCGACGACCTTGCCGCCGACCTGGTGCGCGCGAAGGTCGACGTCATCGTGGCGACCAGCAATGCCGTCGTCGCCGCCGCCCGCAGGGCGACGCAGCAGATTCCCATCGTGATGTGCCCGGGAAGCGACCCGGTGGCCCTCGGGTTCGTGGCCAGCCTGGGCCGGCCGGGCACCAACATCACCGGCGTCAACCTGCAGTTCGAGGAAACCGCCGGCAAGAGACTGCAACTGCTGCGGGAGATGCTGCCCAAGGTCGCGCGCGTGGCGTTCCTTTTCCATGACGCCCCGGGCGTCAAGGCGGAACTGGAGACCACGCAGCAGGCGGCATCGACACTCGGCTTCAGGGTGCAGGTTGTCACGGCGAATTCGCCGGACGCGATTCCCGGCGCGTTCGACGAGGCCGTCAAGGGCCGCGCGGAGGCGGTGGTGGTCTCGACGAGCGCCTTTGCGTTCGGCATGCGCACGGTCATCGCGACGCTTGCGTCACGGCATCGACTGCCGTCGATCTTTTCGCTGGCGGTGGGCCCCGATTCGGGCCAGCTCATGAGCTACGGCCCGAACGACCGCGAGTACTACCGGCAGGCCGCGGGGTTCGCGGACAGGATCCTGAAAGGCACCAAACCGGGCGACCTGCCGGTCGAGCAACCGATCAAGTGGGAACTCGTGATCAACCTGAACACCGCGAAGTCCCTGGGCATCACCGTGCCGCAGGGCCTGCTGCTGCAGGCGGAGCGGGTGGTCGAGTAGGGGAGGCGCGGCGCGCCTGGCGCGCCGCACCGCCCCACGCTATTTCCTTCGCGTCTTCGCGAGATTGCCGGCGATGCGCATGCGCAGCGCGTTGAGCTTGATGAAGCCGCCGGCATCGGCCTGGTTGTAGGCGCCGCCGTCGTCGTCGAAGGTGGAGATCTTCATGTCGAACAGCGAATCGGACGTCGACTCGCGCCCGACCACCATCATCGTGCCCTTGTAGAGCTTCAGCCGCACCTTGCCGTTGACGGTCTTCTGCGATTCGTCGATCAGCACCTGCAGCAGCTTGCGCTCGGGCGAGAACCAGTAGCCGTTGTAGATCAGGCGCGCATAGCGCGGCATCAGGTCGTCCTTCAGCGCCAGGACCTCGCGGTCCAGGGTGATCGACTCCATCGCGCGGTGCGCCTTCCAGATGATGCTGCCGCCCGGGGTCTCGTAGCAGCCGCGCGACTTCATGCCGACGTAGCGGTTCTCGACCATGTCGAGCCGGCCGATGCCGTGCTTGCCGCCGATGGTGTTCAGGGTCGCCAGCACGGTGGCGGGCGACATTCGCTTGCCGTCGATGGCGACGATGTCGCCCTTTTCGAAGCCGAGTTCGATGACCTGCGGCTTGTTGGGCGCCTTTTCCGGCGAGACCGTCAGGCGCCACATCGACTCCTCCGGCGCGAAGTTCGGGTCCTCGAGGATGCCGCCCTCGTAGCTGATGTGCAGCAGGTTGGCGTCCATCGAGTAGGGCGCGCCGCCCTTGCGCTTCTTGAAGTCGACCGGGATGCCGTGCTTGTCGGCGTACGCCAGCAGCTTCTCGCGCGACAGCAGGTCCCATTCGCGCCAGGGCGCGATCACCTTGACGTTGGGCATCAGCGCGTAGGCGCCGAGTTCGAAGCGCACCTGGTCGTTGCCCTTGCCGGTGGCGCCGTGCGAGATCGCATCGGCCTTGACCTTCCTCGCGATCTCGATCATGCGCTTGGCGATCAGCGGCCGCGCGATCGAGGTGCCGAGCAGGTATTCGCCCTCATACAGCGTGTTGGCGCGGAACATCGGGAAGACGAAGTCGCGGACGAACTCCTCCTTGAGGTCGTCGATGAAGATGTTCTCCTTCCTGATCCCCATCTTCAGCGCCTTGGCGCGCGCGGGCGCGACCTCCTCGCCCTGGCCGATGTCGGCGGTGAAGGTCACCACCTCGCACTGGTAGGTGTCCTGCAGCCACTTGAGGATGACGGAGGTGTCCAGGCCGCCCGAATAGGCGAGGACGACCTTGTCGATCCTGCCCGCCGCGGCCTTCTTGATCTTGTCGCTCATTGCGTTTCCACTTTTCCAAGTAACAGGTATTCGAGCAGCGCCTTCTGCACGTGCAGGCGATTCTCCGCCTCGTCCCAGACCACGCTGTGCGGGCCGTCGATGACCTCGGCCTCGACCTCCTCGCCGCGGTGCGCGGGCAGGCAGTGCATGAAGAGCGCCTGCGGGTGCGCCGCCTTCATCATGTCGGCGTCGACGCACCAGTCGGCGAAGGCCTTCTTGCGCGCCTCGTTCTCGGCCTCGAAGCCCATGCTGGTCCAGACGTCGGTGGTGACCAGATGCGCCCCGCGCGCCGCGTCCATCGGGTCGGCGAACTCCTCGAAATTGTCCTTGCCGAACAGCCCCGCGCGCTCGGGCTCGACCTCGTAGCCGGGCGGGGTCGAGACGTGGACGTTGAAGTCCAGCACCTCGGCCGCCTGCAGCCAGGTGTTGCACATGTTGTTCGAGTCGCCGATCCAGGCCACGGTCTTGCCCTGGATCGAGCCGCGATGCTCGATGAAGGTGAAGATGTCGGCCAGCACCTGGCACGGGTGGTACTCGTTGGTCAGCCCGTTGATCACCGGCACGCGCGAGTGCGCGGCGAAGCGCTCGATGATGTCCTGCTCGAAGGTGCGGATCATCACGATGTCGACCATGCGGCTGATCACCTGGGCGGCGTCCTCGACCGGCTCGCCGCGGCCGAGCTGGGTGTCGCGCGTGGACAGGAAGATCGACGAGCCGCCGAGCTGCTGCATGCCGGCCTCGAACGACAGGCGGGTGCGGGTCGAGTTCTTCTCGAAGATCATCGCCAGGTGGCGGTCGAACAGCGGGTGATAGGTCTCGAAGGCCTTGAACTTCGCCTTGAGCCAGGTGCTGCGGGCGAACAGGTGCCCGTATTCCTCGCGAGAAAAGTCGCGAAACTGGAGAAAGTGCCGGATCGCCATGGGGCGCGTGTCGCCATGCGCCGGAACGGCATGGCAGATCGAGGAAGCGTAAGCGGAAATTATAGCCGAGCCCCGTCGCGCGGCGCGCCCGCAGCGGCCGCGCCGCGGCGTGCCGGCGCGGCACGGGTTGGCCCGCATGTACGACCCGCGGTCACGGGCTAGAATCCGGGCTTGCCCGCGCGGGGCCCGATGCGGCCCGGTCGCTGCGACGTCGCGCCAATCCCAACGAAGGAGACATTACGATGCCCAACCGCCGCCGCTTCATCCAGGGTGCCGCTGCCGCCGCGCTCGGCGCTGCCGGTGCTTCCCATGGCCAGGGCGCCTGGCCCACCAAGTCGGTGCGCGTGATCAATCCGTTCCCGGCCGGCGGCGGCACCGACGCCTTCCTGCGCCCGATCGCGGCGCGGCTGTCGCAGACCATGGGCCAGCAGTTCATCGTCGAGAACATGGGCGGCGCCGGCGGCACCGTCGGCGCGGCCGCGGCCGCCAAGGCGGCCCCCGACGGCTACACGCTGTTCTGCGGCGCGGTGCACCACACGATCGCCGAGTCGCTCTACACGCGGCTGCCGTACAACATCGAGCGCGACTTCATCCCCATCACCGTGCTCGCCTACGTGCCGAACGTCCTGGTCGTGCATCCGAAGTACACCGAGATCAACTCGTACGCCGATTTCCTCGCGTACGTGCGGCGCAACCCGGGCAAGCTCAATTTCGGCTCGGCCGGCAACGGCACCTCGCATCACCTCACCGTCGAGCTGTACAAGCAGATGACCAAGACCTTCATGACCCACATTCCGTATCGCGGCGCCGGGCCGATGATGCAGGATCTGCTCGCGGGTTCGGTCGATTTCGCCTTCGACGGCATGGGCACCTCGGCGCCGCAGATCAAGGGCGGCAAGCTCAAGGGCCTGGCGGTGACCTCCGCCAAGCGCGTGCCGGCGTTCCCCAACATCCCGACCATGGAGGAGGTCGGCCTGAAGGGGTACCAGGCGACCACGTGGTACGCGCTGTGGGCGATCAAGGGCACGCCGCAGGAGGTCGTCACGCGCACGCACCAGGAAGTGGTCAAGGCGCTCCAGGAGCCGAACATCAAGGAGCTCTGGTTCAACCAGGGCGCCGAGCTCGGCGGCAACACCCCGGCCGAGTTCGCCAAGTTCATCACCGCCGAAATCGAGAAGTGGTCCAAGGTGGTCAAGGCCTCCGGCGCCAAGATCGACCTGTGAGCGCGGCCCGCTCCCCGGTGCGCGTGGCCGTCGACGGCCGCATCGCCACCGTCACGCTGGCCACCGGCGGCAAGCTCAACGCGCTGTCGGTGGCCGCCTGGGAGGCGCTCGCCGCGGCCTTCGCCGAACTGGGCGCGAGCCGGACCGTGCGCGCGATCGTCCTGCGCGGGTCCGGCGGGAACTTCGCGGCCGGGGCGGACATCTCCGAATTCACCACCGTGCGCGCCGACGTCGTGCAGGGCACGCGTTACCACGAGCAGACCGTCAACGGCGCCAACCAGGCGATCGCCGAGTGCCCGATTCCGACGGTGGCGCTGATCGAGGGCGCGTGCGTCGGCGGGGGGCTGGAGATCGCCTGCTCGTGCGACCTGCGCATCGCCGGCTCGTCGGCGCGCTTCGGCGTGCCGATCAACCGGCTCGGCTTTCCGCTCGCCCACAGCGAGCTGACCGCGATGCTGGGCCTGGTCGGGCGCGCGGTGGCCCTCGAGATCCTGCTCGAAGGGCGCGTGTTCGGCACCGCCGAGGCCTATGCCAAGGGCCTGCTCACGCGCGTGGTCGACGACGCCGACGTCGAGGCCGAGGCCTACGCGACGGCGCAGCGCATGGCGGCGGGCAGCCCGATGGCGGCGCGCGCCAACAAGCGCTGGATCCGCCGCCTGGCGCCGGTGCAGCAGCCGCTCAGCGCGGCCGAGATCGCCGAGCACTTCAGCTTCTTCGACAGCGCCGACTACCGCGAGGGCGTGCGCGCCTTCCTCGCCAAGACCCCTCCCGAGTTCCCCGATTCCTGAAAGAGACACCGTCATGCCCGGCCCCCTGTCGCACATCCGCGTCCTCGACCTGTCCCGCGTGCTGGCGGGCCCCTGGGCCGGACAGAACCTCGCCGACCTGGGCGCCGAGGTGATCAAGGTCGAGCGCCCCGGCAAGGGTGACGACTCGCGCGCCTTCGGCCCGCCCTGGCTCCAGGACGCCGCGGGCAAGCCGACCAGCGAGGCTTCCTACTACCTGGCCGCGAACCGCGGCAAGAAGTCGATCACCGCGAACCTCTCGCACCCCGAGGCCCAGGCGATGCTGCGCGACCTGGCGAGGTCCTGCGACGTGGTCATCGAGAACTACAAGTTCGGCGACCTCGCGCGCTACGGCCTGGGCTACGACGACATCAAGGCGGTCAATCCGGGGATCATCTACTGCTCGGTGACCGGCTTCGGCCAGACCGGCCCCTGGCGCGAGCGTCCCGGCTACGACTTCATGGCCCAGGGCATGAGCGGCCTCATGAGCGTGACGGGCGAGCCCGACGGCGTGCCCGGCGGCGGGCCGATGCGCGTCGGCATCCCGATCATCGACATCCTGACCGGCATGTACGCCTCGGTGGCGATCTGCGCGGCGCTCGCGCATCGCGCGGCGACCGGCGTCGGCCAGCACCTCGACCTCGCGCTGCTCGACACGTCGATGGCCTTCCTGTCGATCCAGGGCATGACCTACCTCACCACCGGCGAGGCGCCGGGACGGATCGGCAACACGCACCCGACGATCGTGCCGTACCAGGTGTTCCCGACCCGCGACGGCAGCGTCATCCTCGCCTGCGGCAACGACAACCTGTTCGGCAAGTTCTGCGCCGCCGCGGGCTGCGGCCACCTGGCGGCCGACGAGCGCTTCGCCAGGAATGCCGGCCGCGTGCAGAACCGCGCCGTCCTCGTGCCGATGCTCAACGCCGTGTTCGCGCAGAAGACCACCAAGGAGTGGGTCGCGATCCTCGAGGAGGCCGGCGTGCCGAACGGCCCGATCAACTCGATCGCCGAGGCGTTCGAGGAGGAGCAGGTGAAGGCGCGCGGCGTGAAGTTCGATCTGCCGCATCCGCTCGCCGGCAGCGTGCCGATGATCGCCAGCCCGATGAAGTTCTCGGCGACGCCGGCGCGGCAGGACGTGCCGCCGCCGACGCTGGGCCAGCACACCGAGGCCGTGCTGGGCGAACTGCTCGGCTACGACGCCGGACGGATCGCGCAGCTGCGCGCCGCGGGCGCCCTGTGACGGCCGGCGCCGGGGCGGGGATGCGCGCGCTGCGCGACAACTTCAGCGACGCCCAGGTGATCCGCAAGCCGGCGGTGACCTCGGCCGCCGGCATCGTCGCCGCCCAGCACAAGAAGGCCGCGCAGGCGGGCGCCGAGGTCCTGGCGGCCGGCGGCGACTGCGTCGATGCGGCGATCGCCACCTCGTTCGCGCTCGGCGCGGTCGAGCCGTGGATGAGCGGGGTCGGCGGCGGCGGCGTGATGGTCCTGTATCGCGCGCGCGAGCGGCGTTACGAGGTGATCGACTTCGGCATGCGCGCGCCGCAGGGGCTCGTGCTCGCGGACTTCGCCCTCACCGGCGAGGGCGCGGCGTCCGATCTGTTCCCGTGGCCGCGGGTGGTCGGCGACCGCAACATCCATGGCCCCGGGTCGATCGCCGTGCCCGGCGTGGTCGCCGGCATGGAACTGGCGCACCAGCGCCACGCGCGGCTGCCGTGGAAGGAACTGCTGGCGCCGGCCGTCCGGCTCGCCGGCGAGGGGCTGCTGGTCGACTGGTTCACCACCGAGATCGTCGCCTCCGGCGCCGCCGATCTGCGGCGCTACGACGCCAGCCGCGCGGCCTACCTGATCGACGGGCTGCCGCCCGCGGCGATGTGGGGCATCAGGAGCGAGGTGCGCCTGCCCCAGGCGAACCTGGCGGCCACGCTGGCGGCGCTCGCGGCGAGCGGGCCGCGCGACTTCTACGAAGGCGACCTGGCGGCGCGCATCGCCGCCGAGGTCGGCGCGGCCGGCGGCTATCTGTCGCGCGCCGACCTCGCGGCCTATCGCGCGGTGCTGCGCGCGCCGCTCGCGATCCCGTACCGGGGGGCGCAGGTGATGGCGACGCCCGAACTGACCGCCGGGCCGACGCTCGCGCACGCGCTGCGCGTGCTGGAGCGCACGCCTGGCGTCGGCGCCGGGGCGGGGCCCGATGCCGGGGCCTACATCGCCTATGCGCTGGCCCTGCAGGAGGCCTACCGCGAGCGCCTGAAGGGCATGGGCGACGCCGACGGCCGGCGCGCGCTCGGCGCCGAGCATCTGGCGCCGGCGTGCACCTCGCATTTCAGCGTGGTCGACCGCGACGGCAACATGGCCGCGGTGACCCAGACGCTGCTGTCGATCTTCGGCTCGCGATTCACGCTGCCGTCGAGCGGCATCCTGATGAACAACGGCGTCATGTGGTTCGATCCGGAACCGGGCCGTCCGAATTCGCTCGCGCCCGGGCGGCGCTGCCTGACCAACTACACGCCGGTGATCGCGGCGGCGGCGGACGGACGCATGCTTGCCGTCGGCGCCTCGGGCGGACGGCGCATCCTGCCCGCGGTGATGCAGTTGCTGTCGCTGACCCTCGACTACGGCATGGACCTGGACGCGGCGATCCACACCCCGCGCATCGACGCCAGCGAAGGCGCGATCGTCATCGGCGACGTGCGCCTGCCGGCGGCGGTGCGCGCGGCGCTGGCGGCGCGGTTCGATTATGCCGAAGCGCGGGTGCAGACCATGCCGATGAAGTTCGCCTGCCCGTCGGCGGTGGCGCGCAGCGGCGCGAGCAACAGCGGCGCCACCGAGATCGCGCAGCCGTGGGCCGACGCTGTCACGCACTGAGGCCGGCGCCTGCGCGCCGGCGACCGGAGGAACGCAGAGCATGTCGTTCGAACTGATCAAGGGCGCCGAGGACTCGAACCGCAGCGCCAATCCGGCGCTCGACGAGGTCAGCGATCCGGCGCGACGCCAGGTGATCCGCGGCTCGCTCGGCACGGCGCTGGCGGCGGTGTTCGGGCCGCTCGCGGCGCTCGCGCAGTCCGGCTGCGCGGCCGGCGGGCGCGGCAGCAGCCTGCTCGGATTCAAGGGCATACCGGCGACCGCCGCCGACGGCCTCGTGGTGCCGGAGGGCTACCGCGCCGAGGTGCTGTTCCGCTGGGGCGATCCGGTGGGCATCGCCGGCGACATGCCGGCCTTTCGCAGCGACGCGTCGAACAGCGCCGCCGAGCAGGCGGTCCAGGCCGGCATGCACCACGACGGCATGCATTTCTATCCGCTGCCTGCCGGCGGCGGGCGCGAGCGCGCGCTCCTGGTGATGAATCACGAATACACCGACGAGGGCCTGCTGCACCCGGACGGCTACCGTGACTGGACGGCCGACAAGGTCGCGAAGTCGCAGGCCGCGCACGGCGTCTCGGTGATTGAGATCGAGCGTGCCGACGGCGCGTGGCAGGTGGTGCGTCCGTCGCCCTATGCGCGGCGCATCACCGCCGCCACGCCGACGACGGTCAGCGGGCCGGCGGCCGGCCATCGGCTCCTGGCCACTGCGGCCGACCCCGCCGGAACGCGGGTGCTGGGCACCTTCAACAACTGCGCGAGCGGGCGCACGCCCTGGGGCACCTACCTCACCTGCGAGGAGAACTTCGCGTTCTACTTCCACGCGCCGGACCAGGTCGACGCGCACCAGCGGCGCTGGGGCCTCGCGGACAAGCGGCGCGCGCTCTTCCCGTGGGGCGACCACGACCCGCGCTTCGACGCGCGGCGCCATCCGAACGAGTTCAACCGCTTCGGCTGGGTGGTCGAGATCGACCCGTTCGACCCGTCCGCGACCCCGATCAAGCGCACCGCCCTCGGGCGCGCCGCGCGCGAGGGCGCGACCACCGTGCTCACGCGCGACGGCCGGGCCGTGGTCTACATGGGAGAGGACGCGCGCTTCGAGTACATCTACAAGTTCGTCAGCCGCGACGCGATGCGGCCCGGCGGCTTCGCCGCCAACCGCGGCCTGCTCGACCACGGCACCCTCTACGTGGCGCGCTTCGATGCCGGCGGGCGCGGCGTCTGGCTGCCGCTGGTGCATGGCGCCAACGGACTGACCGCGGGCAACGGCTTCGCCGACCAGGGCGAGGTGGCGGTCAAGGCGCGCCAGGCCAGCGACCGTCTCGGCGGCACGCGGATGGACCGGCCCGAATGGATCGTCGTCGACCCGTTCTCGGGCGAGGTGTACTGCACGCTGACCAACAACGCGCTGCGCGGCCAGGGCGGCCAGCCGGCGGCCGATCCGGCCAATCCGCGCAACAACAACACGATGGGCCAGATCATCCGCTGGAAGGAGCACGGCGATTTCGACGCCACCACCTTCGCCTGGAACCACCTGGTCCTCGCCGGGGACCCGCAGAACGCCCGCGCCGAGGCGCGCGGCAACATCCGCGGCGACATCTTCGCCTGCCCCGACGGCCTGTCCTTCGATGCGCGCGGCGTGCTCTGGGTGCAGACCGACGCCCATGCCTCGCAGATGTACAAGGGCGAGTTCGAGCGCATCGGCAACAACCAGATGCTCGCCTGCGACGTCGCCACCGGCGAGATGCGCCGCTTCCTCACCGGCCCGGTCAACTGCGAGGTGACCGGTGCGGTGTCCACACCCGACTGCCGGACCCTGTTCGTCAACATCCAGCATCCGGGCGAGACGCCGTCGGACCGCAGCGACCCGGCCAATCCGATGCGTTTCTCGCGCTGGCCCGACGGCGCCGGCCGGCCGCGCAGCGCCACCGTGGCGATCCGCCGCATCGACGGCGGCATCGTCGGCACCTAGGCGGCACGCCTGCGGCGCGACGACCGCGCGGTCAGTCGTCGGCGGCGAGCAGCCCGCGATAGGTCGGCGTGACCGCGCCGCGGGTGCGGGTGTGAAAGCGCACCGGAATCGAGACGATGCGCCCGCCGTCGTTGTGCTGCACGTGGAAGTGCAGATGCGGTCCGCTGGACTGCCCGGTATTGCCCGAGTGGCCGATCAGCGTCCCGGCATCGACGCGCCGTCCCAGCGCGAGATCCGGCGCGGTGCGCGACAGGTGCGCGTAGTCGGCCCAGGTGTGGTCGTCGTGGTAGATGCGCACATAGTTGCCGCGTTCGGCGAGGTCGGCGCGGGTGGCGCTGGCCTGGTGGATCTCGATCACGTGCCCGGCGCGCGCGGCGACGATGGGCGTGCCTTCGGGCATGACGATGTCGATCGCGTGCGCGCTCTGCGCATCGGTGTGCGTGACCAGCGGACCGCCGGGGGCCTGCGAGACCAGGTACGCGCCGGGCCCGCGGAACGGCAGGCGGTAGCGCGCGCCGGGGTCGGGGCGCGCGCGCGGGTCGCCGAGGCGGATCGCGTAGCGGTACGAGAAGGCGTAGCCGGCGTCGCGGCGCTCGGCGCCGACGCGCACGGCTTCGCGGGTCTCCCCGGGGTGCAGGACCAGCGTGAACGGCCAGGAACGCGTCGACGACAGGTTGGTCGACTGCGCGAGGGAGAACGCAAGCTCGACCGCCGCGCGGCCGCCGTTGCGGGCGATGACGCGGTGGCCGTCGGGTTCCTTGCGCGATTCGACCTCGACACCGTAGGTGCCCTGCGCCGCGGCGCCGAGCGCCGCGGCGGCCAGCCCGAGCGCCGCCAGCGCGTGCCGCGCGCGCACCGGGTTGCTCAGGCGGCAGCGGTGCGCCGCGCGGCGAACTCGGCGAACCAGGCGAGGCTCGCCGGATTGCTCATCGAGTCGCGGTTGACGACCTTGTCGAGCGGCTCGCCCAGCAGCAGCCGCTTGATCGGCACCTCGAGCTTCTTGCCGTTGAGGGTGCGCGGCACCTCGGGGATGGCGAACACGTCGTTGGGCACGTGGCGCGCGGACAGGTCCTTGCGGATGCGCCCCTTGATCTGTTCCTTGAGCGCGTCGTCGAGGACCGCGCCGGCCTTGAGGACCACGAACAGCGGCATGTAGGACTCGCGGCCGAGGTACTCGAGGTCGACCACGAGGCTGTCCTGCACCGCGGGCACATCCTCGACGACGCGGTAGATCTCGGCGGACCCCATGCGGATGCCATGGCGGTTGATGGTCGAGTCGGAGCGCCCGTAGATGACGGCGCCGCCGCGCGGGGTGATCTTGAGCCAGTCGCCGTGGCGCCACACGCCCGGGTACATCTCGAAATAGCTCTCGCGGTAGCGGCGGTCGTCCTTGTCGTTCCAGAAATACAGCGGGAACGAGGGCATCGGCAGGGTGCAGACCAGCTCCCCGACCGCGTCGGTCAGGGCCTGGCCGGCGTCGTCGAACGCGTACACCGCCACGCCGAGGCAGCGGCACTGCATCTCGCCGGCGTACTGGGGCAGGATCGGGCAGGCGCCGACGAAGGCCGCGCCGGGGTCGGTCCCGCCGGAGATCGACGCCAGCAGCAGGTCGGCGTTTACGTGGTCGTAGACCCACTTGTAGCCCTCGACGGGCAGCGGCGAACCGGACGAGCACACGGTGCGGATGCGCGAGATGTCGCCCGCTGCGCGGGGCTCGACGCCGGACTTCAGGCATTGCGCGATGTAGGCCGCGCTCGCGCCGAAGACGTCGGTGCGGCTCTCGGCCGCGAAGCGCCAGAGGGTGCTCATGTCCGGGTGGCCGGGGTTGCCGTCGTACTGCACGATGGTGCAGCCGGCCAGCATGGTGTTGACCAGGAGGTTCCAGATGATCCAGTTGGTCGACGAGTACCAGAAGAAGCGGTCGCCGGGAACCAGGTCCAGGTGCAGGTCGCAGTGCTTGATGGTCTCGATGATCGTGCCGCCGTGGCCGTGCACGATCGGCTTGGGCATGCCGGTGGTGCCTGACGAATAGACGACCCACAGCGGGTGATCGAACGGCACCTGGGCGAACGCGAGCGGGCCGTCGGCCGCGAGCGCCGCATCCCACGCGGTGGCGCTGGGGAACGCGCCGGCATCGGCGCGGCGGTCGAGGTAGGGCACCAGCACCGTGTGCTCGACCGTCGGCAGCGCCGCCAGGATCTCGCGCACGATGTCGCGACGGTCGAAGTCGCGCCCGCCGTAGCGGTAGCCGTCGACGGCCAGCAGGACCTTGGGCTCGATCTGGCGGAAGCGGTCGATCACCGACACGTGCCCCATGTCGGGCGACGCCGACGACCAGATCGCGCCGATGCTGGCCGTCGCCAGCAGCGCGACCACCGTCTGCGGGATGTTCGGCATGTAGGCGACCACGCGGTCGCCCTCGCGCACGCCGAGCTTCCTCAGGGTCGCGGCGA
Source organism: Burkholderiales bacterium (assembly GCA_016790695.1). Lineage (GTDB taxonomy): Bacteria > Pseudomonadota > Gammaproteobacteria > Burkholderiales > JAEUOS01 > JAEUOS01. Next base: position 8,864 of record JAEUOS010000100.1, on the reverse strand, counting down.
GCGCCGCGACCTGGCGCTTGAGCTCGCCCCAGGTGATCTCGGTGTAGGGCGAGAGCTCGGACTGGAACACGATCGCGGCGCGCTCGTCGACCGCGTGGCGCAGCGCGTGCTCGGCGTAGTTCAGGCGCGCGCCCTCGAACCACACCGTGCGCGGCATGGTGCGCTCGCGCAGCACCTGCCGGTACGGCGTCGAGGCCTTGATCCCGTAGTACTCCCAGATGCTCTGCCAGAACGCCTCGAGCTCGTCGACCGACCACTGCCAGAGGGCGTGGTAGTCGGCGAACTCGAGGCCGCGCGTGCGCTTGAGCCACGCCATGTAGGCGGTCAGGCGCGCGCGGCGGATGCGCTCGGGCGAGGGTTGCCAGAGGAGGGAGCCTTCGGTGATTGCATTCATGACGTTGCGCGGTCGAATCTCGGAGGGGACGATTGTAGGGCCAGGCGGGCGGCCCGGGAGGCGGGCTGATAAGCTCGCGGTTCCGTCACGCCGGATCGACCCGCAATGCACTACGACACCTCGCTGAACAACCACGGCCTGAAGTTCAATCCGTTCAAGGCCATCGCCGTGCCGCGCCCGATCGGCTGGATCGCGTCGCTGGGCGCCGATGGCGCGCGCAACCTCGCGCCCTACAGTTTCTTCAACGCGGTCAGCGATCGTCCGCCGGTGGTGCTGTTCTCCAGCGCCGGGCGCAAGGACTCGCTGGCGAACATCGAGGCAACCGGCGAATTCACCTGTTCGCTCGCCACCTGGGACCTGCGCGAGAAGATGAACCTCACCTCGGCGCCGGTCGGCCACGGCGTCGATGAATTCGAGCTCGCCGGGCTGACGCCGGCGCCGTCGCGGATGGTCCGGGTGCCGCGGGTGGCGGAGAGCCCGGCGGCCTTCGAATGCCGCTACTGGAAGAGCGTCGAGCTGCCGACCGCGCCGCGCGGCGAGACCCATACGGTGGTCTTCGGCCTGGTGGTGGGCGTGTACATCGACGACGCCTACATCCGCGACGGCCTGGTCGACACCGGCGCGATGCGTCCGCTGGCGCGGCTGGGCTACATGGACTACGCGGTGGTCACCCCCGAGGTGATGTTCACCCTGAACCGGCCGCGCGTCGGGCCGGACGGGCGCACCGCGCAGGTCGACGCCGGCCCCTGGGACGGCGTCTATCGATAGGCAGGGCGGCTACGCGAGCACGCGCCCGAGCCACGCGCGGATGTCGGCGATCTCCTCCAGGCACAGCGTGTGCTCCATCGGGTACTCGGCCCACTCGACGGCATAGCCCAGGCCCGCGAGCTGTTCCCGCGAGGCGACGGCCCGCTCCCGCGCGACCACCGGGTCGTCGCTGCCGTGCGCCATGAAGATCGGCACGTCGCGGTTGGCGGGCGCGCGTTCGCCGGCGACGTGCGCGGCCAGCGGCAGGTAGCTGGAGAGGACCATCAGGCCGGCAAGGCGCTCGCCGTGGCGCAGACCGGTCTGCAGGGTCACCGCGCCGCCTTGCGAGAAGCCGGCGACGACGATGCGGCGTGCCGGGATGCCGCGCCCGGCTTCGCGCGCGATCAGTGCCGCGCAGCTCGCCTCGCTCTCGCGCAGGCCGGCTTCGTCCTCCAGGCGCACCAGGTCGACCATGCGGATGTCGTACCAGGCGCGCATCACCATCCCGCCGTTGACGGTGACCGGACGCAGCGGCGCGTGCGGAAACACGAACCGCACCCCGCCGGCGAGTCCCGGCAGGGCGTTGACGTCGAGCTCCTTGACCACCGGCACGAAGTCGTAGCCGTCGGCGCCGAGTCCGTGCAGCCAGATCACGCTGGCGGCGGGCGCGGTGCCGGTGACGACCTCGACACACTCCGGCAGCGCGCTCATTGCGGCCGCCGCGCGAGGGGCAGGGTGTCGCGCGCGCGCACCGCGGCCTTGGGCCGGAACGCCTTGACCACCGCGTCGTCGGTCTCGACGTAGGGGCCGCCGATCAGGTCGATGCAGTAGGGCACCGCGGCAAAGATGCCGCCGACCACGCTCCTGCCGTCGGCATCCCGGAGTCCCTCGAGGGTTTCGCGGATCGCCTTCGGCTGGCCCGGCAGGTTGATGATCAGGGCGCCGGCGGCCTGCCCCGGGTGGAACCGGACCACGGCCACCTGGCGCGACAGGATCGCGGTCGGCACGAACCGCAGGCTGATCTGGCGCATCTGTTCGCCGAACCCCGGCATGACCTTGTGCGCGACCGCGAGCGTCGCCTCGGGCGTGACGTCGCGCAGCGCCGGCCCGGTGCCGCCGGTGGTGAGCACCAGGTCGCAGCGCTCGGCGTCGACGAGTTCGACCAGGGTGCGCTCGATGGTTGCCTGCTCGTCGGGGATCAGGCGCTCGACCGACTGCCAGGCGGTGAGGAGGGCCGTGTCGAGCCAGGACTTGAGCCCGGGCAGGCCCTCGTCGCGATAGACGCCGGCGGAAGCGCGGTCGCTGGCCGACACCAGGCCGACGCGCAGGGGGCGATCGAGCATGTTCACGGGGGGGCCTCGGGTCAGCGCGAAGGACAGTCGCCGACCCGTCGTCCGCTCATCGTCTGGCTCATGGTCATGGTCTGTCCCTGCATCTTCACGGTCATTTCCATCTTTCCGTTGTAGCTGTCGGTTCCCGAGGTCATCTGGCCGCTGCCTTCCATCGGCGCCTCGCCGGTGCAGCGCATCTTCCAGTGCACGGTGTTGCCGCTGACGCGGGTGTCGAGCTGCTCGCACTTCATGCCCGTTTCCTCCATCTTCGGCACCATGCCCTTCGGGTCCTCGAGCTGCTTGGCGCTGATGCAGGCGCGGGTGGATACCGGCTTGCCGCCGGACATGTTGCTGGTGACGGTGGTCTCCCACAGGCCGGGGCGCATGCCGCCGGGCGCGGCGGCAAGGGCGCCGGCGCAGCTCAGGGCGGCGGTCAGCGGAAGAAGAAATGGAAGGCGACCCGTCATGATGTTTCCTTCGCGTCGGTGGAATCGGTGCGCGCGGCCATCGCCTCGCGCAGGGCGCGGTAGAGCTCGCGGTACTGCCGCGGCGGCTTGCCCAGCGTCTTTTCGGCGGCGGCACCGCGGACGAGTGCGCGCAGACGCACCTGGTCCGCGGCCGGATGCGCGGCGGCGAACTCCGCGAGGACCTGCGGATCGGCCAGCAGCCGCTCGCGCCAGCGCTCGGCCGCGTGCATCTCCGCGACCTCGGCACGCGAGGTGCCGTGAAAGCGCTCGAGGGCGTCGCGCAGCGGCGCCGGATCGACGTCGCGCATCAGGCGCCCGATGAACTGCATCTGGCGGCGCGCGCCCTCGTGGGCCGTGATGCGCCGGAAGTCGGCGATCGCGTCGCGCAGCCGGTCCGGCAGCGCGAGCTGCGCCAGGCGCTCCGGCGACAGCGCCGCGAGCTCCCGCCCCAGGTCCTGCAGCGCGGTCATGTCGCGCTTCATCTGGGACTTGCTGGGGCGGTCGTATTCGGGTCCGGGCTCGGGCCGGGGATCGACCAGCTGGGTGCGATGGCGCATCGGCGTGGGGGGCGCGGTGTCGGGCGGCGCCGGCAGCCGCTGAGGGATGGGGAAACAAGGGCCGGCTACGTATAATTATAGGTTCGTCTGCTGTTTGCACCCGTCTGCACCCGTTTGCACCCTTTTCCCACCGTCACCGCTCCCCCTCCCTGATGGCCGACACGACGCGCGCAGCCAATTTCTCCTTCGAACGCGACCAGCTCGCCGCGCTCGCCGCCGCGGCGCTGGCGCACGCGCGCGCCAAGGGCGCGAGCGACGCCGAGGTCGAAGTGTCCGAAGGCAACGGCATGACCGTGACCGCGCGCATGGGCGAGGTCGAGAACATCGAGCACAACCGCGACAAGGGAATCAACGTCACCGTGTATCTCGGGCGGCGCAAGGGCTACGCGAGCACGTCGGACTTCTCCGCCGGCGCCGTCGAGGCGACGGTGGCGGCGGCACTGGACATCGCGCGCTACACCGCCGAGGACGCGTGCGCCGGGCTCGCCGACGAGGATCTGCTCGCCCGCGACCCCGCCGACCCGGCGCTGCTGTACCCCTGGGAGATCGACGTCCCTGCCGCGATCGAGCTCGCGCGCGCGGTCGAGGCGGCGGCCTTCGCGGTCAGCCCGATGGTGCGCAATTCCGAAGGGGCGTCGGTGTCGGCGCAGCACTCGCAGTTCATCTATGCGAACTCGCGCGGATTCTGCGGCGGCTACCCGACCTCGCGCCACTATGTCTCGTGCTCGGTGATCGCCGCGAAGTCGGCGCGCGCCAAGAACGCGATGCAGCGCGACGACTGGTACGTCTCCTCGCGCGATGCCGCCGACATTCCGGCGGGCGCGCGCATCGGCGAGTACGCGGCGCGCCGCGCGCTGGCGCGCCTGGGCGCGCGGCGCATCTCCACCCGCCAGTGCGCGGTGCTGTTCGAGGCGCCGCTGGCGCTGGGCCTGGTCGGGTCGCTGGTGTCGGCGGCGAGCGGCGGCAGCCTGTACCGCAAAACCTCCTTCCTGGTCGATGCGCTCGGCACGCGGATCTTCGCGCCGCATGTGCGCATCAGCGAGGACCCGGCCGTGCCCAAGGGGCTGGCCAGCGGTCCGTTCGACGACGAGGGCGTCGCCGCGCGCGCGCGCGACGTGGTCCGCGCCGGCGTGCTCGAGGGGTATTTCCTGTCGAGCTACTCGGCGCGCAAGCTGGGGATGCGCTCGACCGGGAACGCCGGCGGCTGCCACAACATGCGCCTGCACCCGACCGGCGGCGACGACTTCGAGGCGATGCTGGCCCGGCTCGGCACCGGGTTGCTGGTCACCGACCTGATGGGGCACGGCATCAACTACGTGACCGGCGACTATTCGCGCGGCGCCGCCGGCTACTGGGTCGAGGGCGGCGAGATCGCCTATCCGGTCGAGGAAATCACGATCGCCGGCAACCTCAAGGACATGTACCGGGGCGTCGTCTGCGCCGGGGCCGACCTGGTGACGCGCGGCAGCATGACCGCGGGGTCGGTGCTGATCGATCGGATGACCGTGGCCGGCGCATGAGTGCCGGGCGCGATTAGAATACGCCGCGCGCATCCGCCGGCATGCCGGATGCATCTGGGGAAGGAGCGGGACGACACATGAAGGCATTGCTCAGGTTTTCGGCGGCGATCGACTGGGTCAACGCCAAGCTCGGCCTGCTGGCCAACGCGTGCGTGCTGCTGGCCTGCCTGGTCAGCGCCGCCAACGCGATGATCCGGTACGCGTTCGACATCAGCTCCAACGCCTGGCTGGAGCTGCAGTGGTACATGTTCGCGGTGGTGGTGATGTTCGGGGCGTCCTACACCCTGCAGCGCAACGAGCACGTGCGGGTCGACGTGCTGTACATGAACCTCTCCGAGCGCAAGCAGGAGTGGATCGACATCATCGGCGCGGTGCTGTTCCTGCTGCCGGCCTGCGCGGTGATCGGCTGGTACTCCTGGCCGTTCTTCTACGAGTCCTGGAAGGTCGGCGAGACCTCCTCGAACGCCGGCGGCCTGATCCGCTGGCCGGTCAAGCTGATCGTCCCGGTCGGCTTCGCGCTCCTGTTCCTGCAGGGCCTCTCGGAGATCATCAAGCGCGTCGCCGCGCTCGAGGGCGAGAAGGTCGAGCTTGCCAAGTACGAAAGGCCCGATCAATGATTCCGGTCGAATACATGCCGCCCCTGATGTTCGCGGGGCTCGTCGTGTTCATGCTGTTCGGCTACGCGGTGGCGTTCTCGCTGGCCGCGGTGGGCCTGTTCTTCGGCTTCTTCGCCATCGAATGGGGGTACTTCGACGCCGGCTTCCTGCAGGCGATTCCCGGGCGCATCTTCGGCAGCATCCTGTCGAACGACCTGCTGCTGGCGATCCCGTTCTTCACCTTCATGGGCACCATCCTCGAACGCTGCGGCCTGGCGGAGGACATGCTCGAGTCGATGGGCCAGCTGTTCGGCACGCTGCGCGGCGGCCTCGGCTACTCGGTGATCATCGTCGGCTTCATCCTCGGCGCCGTCACCGGCACGGTGGCGGCCCAGGTGATCGCGATGACGCTGATCTCGCTGCCGGTGATGATGCGCTACAAGTACAACATGCGCTACGCCACCGGCGTGCTGGCGGCCTCCGGGACGATCACCCAGCTGGTGCCGCCGTCGCTGGTCCTGGTGGTTCTCGCCGACCAGCTCGGCAAGTCGGTCGGCGACATGTACCTGGGCGCCTGGGGCCCGTCGCTGCTGCAGATCGGCCTGTTCGCGCTCTACACCTTCATCCTCACCCTGATCAAGCCCGACTACCTGCCGGCCATCCCGCGCGAGGACCTGACGCTCGTGGGCTGGCCGCTGTGGCGCAAGTGCCTGGCCGGCATCGTGCCGTCCGCGGTGCTGATCTTCCTGGTCCTCGGAACGATGATGTTCGGCATCGCGACGCCGACCGAGGCGGGCGCGATGGGCGCGATCGGCGCGATCGTGCTCGCGGTGGTGCGCGACAAGGACCTCGGCAAGCTCGGCATGCGGGTGTTCCAGGTGGGCGTGCTCGCGGCGGTGGCCGGCATCGTGGCGTACCGGATGCAGCCCAAGTCGATCCCGTTCCAGGTGAGCTTCGGCGTGCTCTACCTCTGCGTCGCCTACCTGTGCGTGCGGGCGGCGATGATTCCCGACCTGCGCGCGCTGCTGCGCCAGGCCTACCAGTCGACCGCGCGCCTGACCGCGATGGTCGCGTTCATCCTCATCGGTTCGACCTGCTTTTCGATCGTGTTCCAGGGGGTCGACGGCAACACCTGGGTCGAGCACTGGCTGACGTCGCTGCCCGGCGGCGCCTGGGGCTTCCTCCTCATCGTCAACCTGTTCGTGTTCTTCCTGGCGTTCTTCCTGGACTTCTTCGAGATCGCCTTCATCATCGTGCCGATGCTCGCGCCGGTGGCGCAGAAGATCCTCTCGCCCATCGTCGGCGAGTCCGCGGCGCTGATCTGGTTCGGCGTGATCCTGTGCGTGAACATGCAGACCTCGTTCATGCACCCGCCGTTCGGCTTCGCGCTGTTCTACATGCGCGGCGTCGCGCCCAAGGAGGTCAAGAGTTCCGACATCTACTGGGGCGCGGTCCCGTTCGTCGTCCTGCAGCTGATCATGGTCGCGCTGGTGGTCGCGATGCCCAAGATGGTCACGGTGTTCCTCGACAAGGACCTGAAGGTCGACCTCGACAAGGTCAAGATCGAGTTGCCGACCGACGGCGGCGCCAACGACCCGTCGGGCGGCACCGACGAGGAGCAGCAGCAGAAGGACCAGGACCAGGCGGCCAGCGACATCCAGAAGGCCCTGGGCGGCAAGGACGAGCCCGCCGGGGAATCGAAGGACGAGCCCAAGTCCGACGAGGACAAGGCGGCGGCCGCGATCGAACGCGCGCTCAGGGAAGGCGCCGACAAGAAGTGAAGTAGCCGGTACCGCTGCATCCGCGCGGACGTCGGCTGCAGAAACGACAAAGCCCGCCTGACGGCGGGCTTTGTGTCGTGTGCGGCTGCGCTATTTCTTGGCCGCCGCCGCCTTCGGCATGGCCATGTAGTTGTCGAAGGACTGTTCGGTGACGCGGAACCAGAGGATCTGGTCGTCGCGGAACTTCGACCAGTCGTCGAAGACCTTGCGGAAATTCTCGTTCTTGGCCGCGGTCTCCTTGTACAGGTCGGCGGCGGCGGCGCTGCAGGCATCCATCACCGGGCGCGGGAACGGGCGGAGCTTGGTGCCGGCGGCGACCAGCTTCTTGAGGGCGCCCGGATTCTTGGCGTCGTAGCGCGCCATCATCTCGATATGCGCGTACGCGCAGGCCGCCTCGAGCACCGCCTGATAGTGCTTGGGCAGCGCGTCCCAGTGCTTCTGGCCGATGTACGCGGAGAGCTGCGGGCCGCCCTCCCACCAGCCGGGGTAGTAGTAGAACGGCGCGACCTTGTTGAAGCCGAGCTTCTCGTCGTCATAGGGGCCGACCCATTCTGCGGCGTCGATCGTGCCCTTTTCCAGCGCGGGATAGATCTCGCCGCCGGCGATCTGCTGCGGCACCACGCCGAGCCGGGAGAGGACCTGGCCGGCGAAACCGCCGATGCGCATCTTCAGGCCCTTCAGGTCGGCGACGCTCTTGATCTCCTTGCGGTACCAGCCGCCCATCTGGGCGCCGGTGTTGCCGCACGGGATGTTGACGATGCCGTACTTGGCGAAGAACTCGCGCATCAGCTTCATGCCGTTGCCCTCGAACATCCAGGCGGTCTGCTGGCGATAGTTCAGGCCGAACGGAATGGCCGTATCGAAGGCGAAGGTCGGGTCCTTGCCGACGTAGTAGTACGAGGCCGTGTGTCCCATCTCGACCGTGCCGTTCTGGACCGCGTCGGCGACCTGCAGGCCGGGGACGATCTCGCCGGCCGCGAACACGCGGATCTGGAACTTGTTCTCGGTGACGGCGGCGACGTACCTGGCCATCACTTCGGCGGCGCCGAAGATCGTGTCCAGGCTCTTGGGGAAGCTCGACGCCAGGCGCCAGTTGATGGCAGGTTGCGATTGGGCGAACGCGGGGGCGGCGCCGGCGGCGAGAATGCCGGCCAATCCGCCGTGGCGGATGAAGTCGCGTCTTTGCATTGCGGAATCCTTGACAGGGAAGAAGTGAAAAACCAGGGAATAGCGGAGGCGCCTGAAGGGGGGCGCGCTGCAACGCACAATGCCATTATAAAGGAGTGCCGCCGGCGCACCCGCCGAGCGGGCGCGGGCCCGCCGCGTGGCGCGTCGTGCCGACGGCGCCTGCGTGAAAAAGAAAACCCCGCCGCAGCGGGGTCGGGTGGCGGTTGCCGGCACCGCCGGCAACCGCACGCCTCGGGCCTGGATCCGGCCTGGTTACGGCCTGAATCAGGCCGTCTTGGCCGGT
>JAEUOS010000071.1 GCA_016790695.1 Burkholderiales bacterium | reverse complement strand
GCCAGGGCGGCGGGGCGTCGGGGGAACCGGACCCTCCGCCGGCGCACGCAGCAGCTCGCCGATGCGCTCCAGCGACAGGCCGGCCAGCTGCCACTTGCGCAGCTGCAGCAGCTGCTCGACATGGCGCGGCGTGTAGTAGGCACCCTTTCCGATGCCCTGCGGCCGGTCGATCAGGCCGGACTGGATGTAGTAGCGCACCGTGCGCCGGGGCAGCTCGGCCAGCGCGGCGAGTTCATCCAGGGAAAAGGTCTGCGGGGTGTCCATGCCCCGTATTAGACACCAAAACTGTCACGAACAACTGTCTAATTGAATTTCTTGCCGCACCGGGACATGGATCCCGGCCGGAGCCCTACCGGCGCACCCGCAGGAAGCCGCCGAAATAGCGCGTCAGTGCAGCCCGTTCCGTCAGCGGCAGGACCTGCGCCACATACTGGTCCGGCCGCACGACGACCAGGCAGCCCTGCGCGCGGTCGATGCCGCGGGCCTCGAAGATGTCGTCGAAGTCCTTCGCGTCGGCGCAGAAGACCTTCTCGTAGTCACGCAGACCGTAGCGGCCGACCGGCGGGCGGAGCAGCGCGGGCATCGCGTTGAAGTCCAGGCTGCGGAAATGCTGCTGGAACACGGCGCGCACGTCGATCACCGCATCGAGGTCTTCGCCCGGAGCCGTATGGCGCAGCACCGGCGACTGCGGGTCGTGCTGCAGCCAGTCGCACAGCCCGGCCACGGCGCCGCCGGTCGCGCCGGTATCGCCCGCCGGTGCGAACAGGAACAGCCGGAAGCGTGCATCCGCTTCGACGCAATGGCCCAGTTGCATCGGCTTGGCGTCGGCCAGCCGGATCACGCCGGCGGAGTGGAAGCGCTTGCCGAGGTCGAAGCCCGGTGCCAGTGCCTGGTGCGTGGCCTCGCCGGTCAGCAGGCCGGCCGGGTACTGGATCGTCAGCCCGCACGTGAAAGGCAGGTTGTTGACGAACTCGCGGGCCACGCGCGGCAGGCCGTCGGTGGCCGCGTCCTCGGCCCGGGCCCCCACGACACGCGCCCACTTGTGGTCGAACTCGACCAGCCCCTTGGCCGCCGCCTGGCGCTCGCCGGAGTAGCTGTGCAGCAGCGCGGCGTCCGCGCGGCCGGTCAGCACCGCGATCAACTTCCAGCCCAGGTTGAAGGTGTCGCCCATCGACACGTTCATGCCCTGCCCGGCCTTGGGGCTGTGGGTGTGGCAGGCGTCGCCGGCCAGCATCACGCGCGGCGCGCGCGTCGCCACCTCCGCCTCGGGCACGTCGTCGAACTTGTCGGTCAGGCGGTGGCCGATCTCGTAGATCGACCACCACACCACCTCCCTGACGTCCAGCGTGAACGGCCGGAAGATGCGCTGCGCCTTGGCGATGATGTCGGCCGCATCCATGCCGCGGTCGGCGACGCGCTCGTCCTCGCCGAGGTTGTCGAGCTCGACGTACAGGCGCACCAGGTGCCCGCCCTCGCGCGGCAGCACCATCAGGATGCCCGCGTCCTTCGAGCGCACGAAGGACTTCATGCGCCAGTCGGGGAAGTCGGTCACCGCGAGCACGTCCATCACGCCCCAGGCCTGGTGCGCCGCGTCGCCGTGCAGCTCGCCGCCGATGGCGCGGCGCACGTTCGAGCGCGCGCCGTCGCAGCCGATCACATAGTTGGCGCGCACGCGGACGGTCTGGCCGGCGCGCTCCGGCGTCGTGTACTCGAGCGTCGCCGTCACCGGGTACGCGGCGGCGGCGCGGTCGATCGCCAGGTCGACGACCCTGAGCCCGTAGTCCGGCGCGAGGCGGGTCGGCGACCGGCGCATGATGTCGAGGAACATGTCGTGCACGCGCGCCTGGTTGAGCAGCACGTGCGGCATCTCCGAGATGCCGTCGGGCACGTCCTGCACGCGGGCGACCCGGTCGAGCGCAGACTGCGCGCCCGGGGCCCAGAACGTGGTCTCGTTGATCCAGACCGATTCGCGCATCACCTTCTCGGCGAAGCCGAAGGCCTGGAACATCTCCATCGAGCGCACGCTGATGCCGTCGGCCTGGCCCTTCTCCATCGGCCCGGGCTTGGGCTCGACCAGCATGGTGCGGATCTGCGGCACGCGCGCGAGCTGGGCCGCCAGGCACAGGCCGGCGGGGCCCGAGCCCGCGATCAGCACGTCCACCGTTTCGGGCAGCGGGTCGCCGGCGCGCCGGTGGTCCGGGGCGGCCGGCAGGATGTCCGGATCGCCCGGGTGAAAGCCGTTGACGTGGTATTGCATGGGGATTCCTCCGGGCGGTCAGTCGGTGGGCCGAGGGTCGGCAAGGAAATATGCTTGCATATGATATGTATACATATTAACATCGTCGCTCGTGTTGTCAAGGGTGCGCCGCGCCGCCGGCGCGCAACCAACGGGAGGCGGGAGTGGACAGGATCGCGATGGCAGGCCACCTGATCCGGCGGCTGCATCAGCAGTCGACGCAGGTGTTCCAGGCCGGGACGCGGGCGGCCGGCTTCGACATGACCTCGGTGCAGTTCGCCGCGCTCGACGCGATCGCGGCGCAGCCCGGCATCGATCAGGCCGGCCTGGCCGCGGCCATCAGCTTCGACCGCGCGACGATCGGCGGGGTGGTCGACCGCCTCGAGGGCAAGGGACTGGTGCAGCGCGCGGTCAGCGCCGCGGATCGCCGCGCCCGGCGCCTGACCCTGACGCCCGAGGGGCGGCGGGTGCTGGCCGCGAGCCGGCCCGTGGTCGAGGCGCTGCAGGCGGAGATCCTCGCGCCGCTGACGCGCGCGGAACGCAAGGCCTTTCTCGCGCTCGCGCAGAAGGCGCTGGGCCTGGCCTGAGGCGGCTCAGTCCGCCACCGCGACCTGGCGCATCACCGCCTCGCGCAACGCGGCGCGCTGCACCTTGCCGGTGGTGGTCATCGGAAAGGCGTCGACGAGGACCACCTGTCGCGGGGTCTTGAAGCTGGCGATGCGGCCGCTGCAGAACGCGCGCACGGCGTCGACGGACACCGCGCACCCGGCGCGCGGGATCACGCAGGCGACCGGCGCTTCGCCGAGGCGCGCGTCGGGGATGCCGACCAGCTTCACCTGCGCGATGTCCGGATGCCCCTCGAGGAAGGCCTCGACCTCGGTCGGATCGACGTTCTCGCCGCCGACCTTGAGCATGTCCTTGTAGCGGCCCATGTAGCGCACGAAGCCGTCGGCGTCGATCACCGCCATGTCGCCGGTGCGAAACCAGCGCTCGCCGTCGAACGCCTGCGCGGTCTCCGCCGGCTTGCCGTAGTAGCCGAGCATCACGCCATAGCCGCGCACCCACAACTCGCCCGGCACGCCGGCGGGCGCCGGCGTGCCCGCGTCCGGATCGCGCGTCTGGAACGCGTAGCCGGGCACCGGGAAGCCGGAGCCGCGGCAGCGCTCGTCCTCGCCGGCGTCGAGGAACGACAGCGCGATGCCGGTGCCGCACTCGGAGCTGCCGTAACCGGAGAAACTGCGGCACAGCTCGCGATTGACGCGCCGGGCCAGCGGCTCGACGCCGGCGGCGCCGGCGGGCACCATGCCCAGGCGCACGCTGGCGTGGCTGCGCGTGCGGAAGTCCGGGTGCTCGAGCAGGTCGAAATAGTGGGTGTCGAAACCCAGCAGCAGCGAGACGCGCTCGCGCTCGATCAGCGCGAGCGCGCCGCCGGCATCGAAGCGGTCCATCAGGACCAGGCGCGCGCCGGACACCAGGAACAGCATGCCGCCGAGGTACAGGCCCATGCTGTGGAACAGCGGCAGGAACAGCAGGATCGCGTCGCGCGCGGTGATGCCCAGCCGGTTCGCGCCGTCGGCCACGGTGCGCAGCATCGCGTGCGAATGCAGCGCGCCCTTGGGCGCGCCGGTGGTGCCCGAGGTGTAGAGCATGAGCGCGGGGGCGGACGGGTCGACCGCGCGCGCCCGCGCCTCGAGCGCCGCGTCGCTGACGCCCGCGCCGGCGGCGAGGACCTGCTGCCAGCCGAGCGCGCCCGCCGGAACCGCGTCGCCGACGACGACGATGCGCCGCAGGCGCGGAAAGCCGGGCGCCGCGAGGTCCGCGCCGGCGTCGTCGAGCGCCGGCACCAGCGCGCGCACCATCGCGCAGTAGTCGGTGCCGCCGAAGCTGTCGGCGATCACCAGCGTGGTCGCGTCCGACTGGCGCAGCACGTAGTCGAGGTCGACGCTGCGAAAGCGCGTGTTCACCGGCACCAGCACCGCGCCGATCCTGGCGAGCCCGTAGAACGCATGCAGCCACTCGAGGCTGTTGGGCAGGAACAGCATGACGTGCTCGCCGGGCGCGATGCCCAGGGCCAGGAAGCCCTTCGCCGCCCGCACCGTCTCGTCGCGCAGCTGCGCGAACGAGCGGCGCGCGCCGCCGAACACCACCGCCTCGCGGTCGCCGAGCGCGGCAGCGGCGGCGTCGACCAGCCCGCCGAGGGTGCGCGCGGGGACCGGGCGGCTCACCGCTCGCCGCCCGCGCCGCGCACGCGCGCCCGGGCGCGCGCGAAGCCGGCCTCGATGTCGCCGCCGAGGTGCGCACGCATCGCCGCCTCGGTCTCCAGGTCGGCGGCGGCGAGGAAGTCGACGTCGAGTCCCTGCAGCAGCGCGCGCCGGGTCAGCGCGAGCTCGGCGGGAAAATTGTCGGCGATGGCGCGCGCCAGCGCCGCGGTGTCGGCAGCCAGCGCGTCGGCGTCGACCACGCGGTTGACGAGGCCCAGCGCGAGCGCGCGCGTCGCGTCGAAGCTCTCGCCCAGGTAGAGCAGCTCGAAGGCCCGCCCCAGCCCGACGATGCGCGCGATCATGTAGATGCCGCCCAGGCTTGCGGTGGTGCCGTACCTCACCTCCGGCAGGCCGAACTTCGTGCCCGCGGCGGCCACGCGCAGGTCGCACAGCGCGGCCAGCACGCAGCCGCCGCCGATGGCCGCGCCGTGCACCTGCGCGATCAGCGGCTTGTCCAGCCGGTGCACCGCCCGCGCGATCGCGCGCTCGATCGGCAGGCGCGTCGCGCGGTAGGTCGCCTCGTCGCGCCGGCGCGGCATGTCGTCGACGTCGCCGCCCGCGCAGAAGACGCGCCCGGCGCCGCGCAGCACCACCACCCGCGCCTCGGCGTCCGCGTGCGCCTCGCCGAGCGCATCGGCGATGCCGCCGAGCAGCGCGTCGTCCATGGCGTTGCGCGCCTCGGGGCGATCGAGGGTGACGTAGCCGATCACGTCCTCGCGCGCGTAGCGGACGGTCCGGCGCAGCGTCATCCGACCCCCAGATAGGCGTTGCGCACGTGCTCGCTCGCGGCGAGTTCGGCGGCCGGGCCGGCGGCCACGACGCGGCCCTGCTCCATCACATAGACGAAGGAGGCGAGCTTGAACGCCAGGCGCGCGTTCTGCTCGACCAGGAGCACCGAGACGCCGCGCTCGGCGATCGCGGTGAGCTGGCGATAGACCTCCTGCACCACCACCGGCGCGAGCCCCTGCGAGACCTCGTCGGCCATCACCAGCCGCGGCGCGGCCATCAGCGCGCGGCCGATGGCCAGCATCTGCTGCTCGCCGCCGGACATGCTGCCGGCGCGCTGGCCGACGCGCTCGCGCAGGCGCGGGAACGCCGCGAACACCTGCTGCATGGTGGCCGCGAGCTCGCGCTCGCTCGCGCGCAGGTGCCCGCCGAGGCGCAGGTTGTCCTCGACCGACATCTTGGCGAAGATGCGCCGGCCCTCGGGCACGTGGGCGATGCCGAGGGCGGCGATCTCGCGCGCGCTGCGGCCGTCGATGCGCGCGTCGCCGAACCACAGGCTGCCGGCGGCGAGCGGCACCAGCGCCGAGATCGCCTTCAGCAGCGAGGTCTTGCCCGCGCCGTTGGGGCCGACGATCGCGGTGATCGTGCCGCGCGCGACCTCCAGCGAGACGCCATTGACCGCGCGCGCCTGGCCGTAGCGGACCTCGGCGTGCTCGACCCGCAGGATCGCGTCGGTCATCCGTCCATCTCCGCGACGCCGAGATAGGCGTCGACCACGGCCGGGTCGTGGACCAGGCCGGCGGCGGCGCCGTCGTAGATCTTGCGCCCGAACTGCAGCACCACGGCGCGGTCGCAGTAGTTGCCGACGATGCGCATGTTGTGCTCGACCAGGACCACGGTGCAGCGCTTGCGCACCTCGCCGGCGACCAGATCCATCATGCGCGTCGCCTCGTCGTGCGACAGCCCGGCCGCCGGCTCGTCGAGCAGCAGCAGGCGCGGCTCGGTGGCGAGCGCGATCGCCACCGTGAGCAGCTTGGCGATCCCCAGGGGCAGCGCGTCGGCGCGCTCGTGCCGGTGCGCGGCGATGCCGAGCAGCGCGAGGACGCCCTCGGCGCGCTCGGCCAGGCGCCGGGTGTCCTCGCGATAGCGCGGCAGGCCGAGGAGCCCGTCGAGCACGGCCAGCCGGGTGTGGCGGTGCAGCCCCTGCACCACGTTCTCCAGGACGGTCAGCTCGCGGAACAGGGTCACCAGCTGGAAGGTGCGCGCGACCCCGAGCCGCGCCAGCGCGTGGCTCGACTTCCCGGTGACGTCCGTGCCCTCGAGCAGGATCCGGCCGGCCGTCGGCGGCGCGACGCCGGCGATGGTGTTGAACAGCGTCGACTTGCCCGCGCCGTTGGGCCCGACCAGAGCCAGCAGCTCGCCGCGCGCGACCTCGAACGAGACCTCGGAGAGGGCGGCGAGGCCGCCGAAGCGCTTGCTCACGCCGCGCACCTCGAGCACGGGATTCATCGCGGCGCCCCGAAGTGCGCGCGCAGGCGGCGCGGCAGGTCGGCCAGCCCGCCCGGCAGGACCATGATCACGACCATCAGGATCGCCGCGTACACCAGGGTCTTCCAGTAGCCGACCGAGAACAGCTGTTCGCCGAGCGCGGTGAGCAGGCCCGCCCCCAGGATCGGCCCCCAGAAGCCGGCGAGCCCGCCGACCATCGCGTAGATCAGCAGGTCGGTCGACATGGTCGAGCCGAACACCTGCGGATTGACGAACAGCAGGTACTGCGCGTGCAGCGTGCCCATCGTCCCGGTGATCACGCAGGAGACCACGAAGTTGGCGGTCTTGTAGCGCGCCGCCGGAATACCGACGCTCTCCGCCAGCCGCTCCGACTCGGCGGTCTTGAGCGTCAGCAGCGCCGCGCCGAAGCGCGTGTACTGCAGCCGGTAGAGGATGGCGATGCCGAGGACGGCGACGACGAGCACCGGCCAGTAGAACGCGAAGTGGCTCGCGAGCGGCGTGCCGA
Source organism: Burkholderiales bacterium (assembly GCA_016790695.1). GTDB lineage: Bacteria > Pseudomonadota > Gammaproteobacteria > Burkholderiales > JAEUOS01 > JAEUOS01. The sequence goes on along the minus strand of JAEUOS010000071.1, from coordinate 16,908 downwards.
GGAAGGCCGGGCGCGGCACGCCGGGGATGCCGGCCGGGCCGCCGAACCAGTCGAAGGCGCGGAAGAACGCGGTGACGATCTCGCCGAAGGCGAAGATCGCGAGCGCGAAGTAGATGCCGCGCAGGCGCAGGGTGAGCGCGCCCAGGCCCCAGGCGAACAGCCCCGCGACCAGGCCGCCGGCGGGGATGCCCAGCCACGGCGAGACGCCGAGCCGGACCGAGAGGATCACGCAGGTGTACGCGCCGAGGGCGATGAAGCCGGCGTGGCCGAGCGACAGGTAGCCCATGCGCAGCACCGCATACAGCGCCGCCGTGTAGGTGACGTTGAACAGCACGACGATCGCGACGTGCAGCGCGTAGGGGGTGGCGACGAACGGCAGGACGATGAGCGCCAGCAGCAGCGCAGCGACGCGCGCGACGGTCACGCCGTCAGCCCCGGCCCAGCAGGCCCTGCGGCCGCAGGATCAGCACCGCGATCATGGCGGCGAACACCAGCACGTGCGCGGCCTCGGCGCCGAGGGCGAGCGCGCCGATCGACTGCAGCACGCCGATCGCGAGGCCCGCCAGCACCGTGCCCGTGATGCTGCCGAGGCCGCCGATGATGATGATGATGAACGACATCAGGATCGCCTCCAGGCCCATGCCCGGGTTGAGCGAGTAGATCGGCGCGACGAACGCGCCGCCCAGGCCGGCGAGGATGAAGCCGAGCGCGACCGCGACGGCGGCGACGCGGTCGGCGTTGACGCCGAGCATGCGCGCGGTCTCCTCGTCCTCCTCGATCGCGCGCATCGCCAGCCCGGTGCGGGTGCGGTAGACGACCCAGTAGAGCGCCGCGACCAGGACCAGGGCGACCCCGGCCGCGGCCAGGCGCTCGATCGGCACGCGCACGCCGGCCAGCGCGACGACGCCGGGCAGCACCGACGGCACGTTCTTCTCCTGCGCGCCGAACGCGATCCAGGACAGCGACTGGATGATCAGCGAGATGCCGACGCTCGCCACGAGGAGCTGCATCCATTGCCCGCGCAGATTGCGGAACACGCCGCGCTCGATCGCCAGCCCCAGGAGCGCGGCCAGGAGCACGATGGCGGCCAGCGCCGCACCGAGCGGCCATTGCAGGACCACGAAGAACACGTACACCGCCATCGCGCCCAGCATGTAGATCTCGCCGTGCGCGAAATTGACGATGTGCAGGATGCCGTAGATCAGCGTCAGGCCGAGCGCGGTCAGGATGTACAGCGCGCCGTTGACCAGCCCGATCGCCAGCCCCTGGGCGAGGAGCAGCGGCGTCATCGCGCGCCCGTCCGGCGCCGCGGCGACGGGCGCGGCGCCGCAGCGGCGCCGCCGGCCGCGCGCATCACTCGAGCGTGCCCATGCGCACGTCGAGCGGCTCCCATTTGCCGCCCTTGATGATCGACGCCGGCAGCGGCGTCTGGATCTGCCGCCGCGCGCCGTGGGACTTGGTGCCGCCCCAGCTGGCCGGGCCGTACGGATGGAACTGGAAGGTCGAGCCGGCGAGCTGCTCGGCGACGCGCCTGGTGTCGAAGCTGCCGGCCTTGACCACCGCCTCGACCACCCAGCGGGTGGCGGCGTAGGCCTCCCACACCGTGCCCAGCGTGGCCTCCTTGTATTTCTTCTCGTGGCGCTCGGCGATCTCCTGGTAGAGCTTGGTCGGCGGGTTCGACCAGATGCGGTAGGCGACGATGTTGTCGGCGCCGGCGCCGGCGATGCTGACCAGCGCCTTCGCCTCGAGCACGGCGGTCGAGCTGATGAAGTGCCCCTTGTAGCCGAGTTCGCGCGCCTGCTTGGCGATCAGGCCGACGGTGCCGGTGGGCGACGCGTTGGTGTCGATCGCGTCCGGGTTGCGCGCCAGCAGCCGCAGCAGCGCCGCCTGGAAGTCCTTGGCGTTGATCTCGACCAGTTCCTCCCCGACGAACTCGACGCCCTCGCCCTTGAGCCGCGCGGCGACGTCCTTCAGGGTGCGCACGTCCGAGCGCCCGAGATCGTTGTTGGGTCCCAGGAAGGCGACGCGCTTGATGCCGAGCTTGCGGTAGATCTCGGGGGTGAAGGTGTAGTAGAGCTGGTCGGACGAGGCCATGAACCGGAACACCGTCGGGTTCTCGGCGTTGGTGATCTCCCTGCCGGCCGCGCCCATGAAGATGTCGAAGAAGCCGGTCTGGCGCACGATCGGCAGCACCGCGCCGTGCACGGCCGCGCCCAGGATGAAGCCGTACTTCACGTTGTCGTTGAGCACCGCCCGGTTGAGCGCCGCGACCGTCTTGCCGGGGTCGAGCGAGGTGTCGTAGGGGGCGAGTTCGAGCTTGTACTGCCTGCCGGCGACGGTGAAGGTGCCGACGTCCTCGGCGGCCAGCTCGATGCCGCGGTTGATGCCGATGCCGAACGCGGCCGCCGGACCCGACAGGGGCGACAGGTTGCCGATCTTGAACGCTTCCTGCGCGAGCGCGGGGGCCGCGGCCAGCGACGCGGCCGCGGTCAGCGCGGCTGCAATGAACGAGCGGAACATGAATCCTCCTTGGGCGTGTGCGGGCGATCCGCCCGCGGGTGTCCCCGGAAGCCGGGGGTGAAGGCAGTGTAGGGGGCGGCTCCGGGCGGCGCAAGCGGCGCGGGCGCGCGCGGCACGGCGCGCGGCGGCGATGCGCGGCCGCGGTTTCACAGGCGCGCGAGCCGGTCCAGCGTCGCGCTGGTCTCGGCGACGAGGTCGGCGAAGATCGCCTGCGCCGGACGCACCGCGGCGAGGCGGCCGCCGCCCTGGCCGGCGGGATTGTTGAGCAGGTCGTAGCGCCCCGCGGCGAGCGCGGCGGCGCGGAACTCGCGCAGCAGCACCCACTGCAGCGGCATCGGCAGGTGGGGCAGGCCGGAACGTTCCCAGCGCTCGATGAACGCGTTCTTCACGTCGCGCGCGGGCTTGCCGGTGTAGGCGCGGGTGACGACGAAGTTCTCGCTCGCGGTCGCCGCGATCTCGCGCTTGTGCTCGGTGTAGAGCCGGCTCTCCTCCGACATCAGGAACGCGGTGCCGATCCACACGCCCTGCGCGCCGAGCGCCAGCATGGCGGCGATGCCGCGCCCGTCGACGATGCCGCCGGCCGCGAGCACCGGGGTGGTGCCGACGGCGTCGACCACCTCGGGCACCAGCACGCTGGTGCCGACGCGGCCCGTGTGGCCGCCGGACTCGGCGCCCTGCGCGACGATCACGTCGACGCCCGCGCGCGCCTGGCGCGCGGCCTGGCGCGCGGTGCCGGCCAGGCCCAGCACGAGCGTGCCCTGCGCGTGGGCGCGCTCGAGCACCAGGTCCGGATTGCCGAGGCCGACCGCGAACACCGGCACCTTCTCCTCGAGCACCGCCTGCGCCTGCTCGGCGAGCACGCGCGGCGACATGAACCAGTCGTTGGCGGGATCGGCCGCCGGCAGGTCGTACTCGCGCATCAGCTCGCGCAGGAAGCGCACGTGCGCCGGATGCTCGCGGCAGATGCGCTCCCACATCGCCTCGATCGACTCGGGCTCGGCCTCGTCCATCGTCGCCGGCAGCAGCAGGTCGACGCCGAACGGCTTGTCGGTCAGCGCGCGGATCGCGCGGATGCGGCGGCGGATCTCCTCCGGCTCGACGTCGGTCAGGCCGGTCACGCCCAGTCCGCCCGCGTTCGACACCGCCGCCACCAGTTCCGGCGGCGTCAGCCGGCCGTGCAGGCCGCCCATGCCGGCCAGCACGATCGGGTAGCGGATGCCGAGCAGGTCGCACAGCGGGGTATGGAGGGAGCGCATGGCGGATTCGGGGGCGGAGGCGGCCGGTGTCAGGCCAGGGTGAAGTCGAGCCGGCCGTCGACCTTGACGTAGAGCAGCGCGCCGCCCTCGCTCGCGAGCGGCGCCTCGACCGCCTGCGCGGGCCGGTGCATGAAGGCGCCGGGCCCGAGCACGCGCTCCCCGAGCGACACCGCGCCGGACAGCACGAGCGCCTGCAGGCAGGCGCCGTGCGCGCCGCGCCCCGCCTGCCGATAGCCGGGCGCGAGGCGCAGCAGCAGCGTCTGCTGGCCGCCGACCGGGTTGCGGCTCAGCACGCGCACTGCGAGGCGCTCGAGGTCGAATCCCGCCAGCGGGCCTTCGCCGCGGGCGAAGGCCGGGCCGGGCTGCCACACCAGGAAGCGCGAGACCACCTGCCGCACCCGCCCGCGCGTGCCGAGCGCGCGCTCGTCGTCGGCGGGAAACAGCGCGTTGGTGCCGGCGGCCGCCGGCGCGCACACCGCGCGCGTCACCGCGCCGCTCTCGCTCGAGCGGCCCTCGAAGCCGAGCACGAGCTCGACGCCCGCGGGCGAGGCCGCGTGGTGCACCCAGCCCGGCGGGCGCCAGAAGTAGTCGCCGGCGGTGAACACGCCCTCGCCGTCGATGCGCACCTCGCCGCCGAGGATGTAGGCTTCCTCGACCGAGTCGTGGCAGCAGTGCGTGAGGTCGCGGTAGCCGGGCGCGAGGCGCACGAGGTCGATGCGCCGCGTGGTGCCGGGGTCGAGGAACAGGGTCTTCTGCCAGTACTTCGCGAAATTCGCCTCGACCTGGTCCGGCGGGCCGAGGTTGTCGCGGAACGCGGGCGCGAGGGTCTTCAGGTAGTCGAGCCCGCTCTCCCAGGGCAGGGCGGCGCTGTCGACGATGGCGGTGGCGGTCATGGCGGGTTGCGTGCGGTCGCCGGCGGCGGGCTCAGACCATCAGGTACTTCTGGCGCAGCTCCGGATGCGCGGCCAGGTCGCGCGGCGTGCCGTCGTAGCGGATCTCGCCCTTCTCGATGATGTAGACGCGGTCGGCGAGCTCGGTGGCGAAGCGCAGGTTCTGCTCGCTGATGAGCACCGTCTGGCCCGAGGCCTTGAGCGCCATCAGGCGCTTCAGCAGCGCGTCGACCACCAGCGGCGCGAGGCCCTCGGACGGCTCGTCGAGCAGGATCATGTCCGGATTGCCCATCAGCGTGCGCGCGATCGCGACCATGCGCTGCTGGCCGCCGGAGAGCGCGCTGGCGCGCCGGTCGAGGAAGCCGCGCACGTCCGGGAACAGCTCGAGCACGTGGTCCAGGGTCCAGCGCGTCGGCCCGCCGCGCGCGGGCGCGCGCGCGGCCTCGAAATTCTCGGCGACGGTGAGGCCGCCGAACAGGCGGCAGTCCTCGGCGACGAAGCCGAGCCCGGCGCGCGCGACCCGGAACGGCTCGGCGCCGCGGATCTCGGCGTCCTTGAAGCGGATGCTGCCGGCCCTGGGCGGCACCAGCCCCATGATCGACGACAGCGTCGTGGTCTTGCCGGCGCCGTTGCGGCCGAGCAGGGCGACCACCTCGCCGGCGTCGACCGCGAGCGAGATGCCGAACAGGACCTGGCTCTCGCCGTAGGCGGTCTCCAGGCCCGCGACCTCGAGCAGGGGCATGGCGCGTCCGGGCCCGCGTCAGCCCGTGCCGCGCGCCTTCAGGAGCTCCAGGCACGGCCGTGCCAGCTGCTCCACCGGGAAGGTCTTGACGTCGGCCATGCCGATGCCGTCCGGATAGGAGGCGTCGCGCTTGACCGTGCCGACGTAGAAGTTGTACATCGCCATGTTGTCGCAGGCGCGCACCTTGACCGGGCCGGTCGGCCCCTCGAAGCTCACGCTGCCCATCGCCTGCAGCACCTTCTCGACGTCGTCGGCGGTGCCGGCCTTCTTGATCGCCTCGACCAGCATGCGCCCGGCCACGTAGCCGACCGGCGTCGGCCCGGTCGCGTAGGTCTTCATGCGCTTCTCGACCTCGGCGGCGAACGGCTTGGCGCGCGGCTCCTTGAGCGCATAGAACGGAAACCACACCGTGCTCACGGTGTTGGCCGGCAGCGAATCCTTGAGCGCGCCCATCTTGGCGAGGTCGACGCCATGGGTGAACAGCTGGGTCTTGCCCGAGAACAGGCCGAAGTCGCGCGCCGCCTTCAGGAAGTTGACCAGGTCGGCGCCGAACCCGCCGTTGATGATCATGTCGACCGGCTGCGCCTGCAGCGCGGTGACGTGGGCCGAGAAGTCGGTCGCGCCGAGCTTGGACCACTCCTGGCGCACCACCGTGACGTCGGGGCGCGCGGCCTTGAGCGCGCGCACGAAGTCCTCGACGAACTGCTGGCCGTACTCGTAGTCGGGCGCCATGGTCGCGACGCGCTTGATGTCCGGCCGGCCCTTGATGTAGGCGGCGATCACGCTGCCGATCTCGACCGTCGACAGGTTGGCGCGCGCGACGTAGGGATGGCCGGCCTCGCCGGTCAGGCGCTTGGTGGTGGCGAAGCCGCCCAGCACCAGCACCTTGTGCTCCTTGCCGAGGTTGCCCACCGCGATGGCGGCGCCGCTGTGGATGCCGACGGTGACGAACTTGATCTTCTCCTCGAGGATCATGCGGCGCCCTTCGGTGACCGCCTTCTCGACCTGGGTGCCCATGTCGGCGGTGACGAGCTGGAACGGCCGGCCCTTGAAGCCGCCCGCCGCGTTGGCCTCGTCGAGCGCGATCTGGAAGCCGGTGCGGATCGAATCGGCGATGAAGGCGAAGCCGCCGCTGTAGATGTCGATCATGCCGAGCTTGACCGGCTCGCCGCGCGCCGGCGCCTGCGCCGCCGCCTGCGGCACCAGCGCGGCCGGCAAGAGCGCCGCGCCCCACAACATTGCATTGCACAGGAATCGTCGCATGGCGCTTGCTCCCTTTCGATGGCAGGTCCGGGGAATTGTCCGGACAAGTGGCTCGCCGTGTCAAGTCGCATCTGGCATACTCGCCCTGCGCCGCCCCTCGACCGACGATGCAAAGCCTGATCGACACCCTCGCCACGCAGTTCGCCTGGATCCAGAACCCGGTGGTGGTGGCGCGCCAGGCGCTCGCCGGGGTGTCGAACGGCATGCTGCTGTTCCTGATCGCCTCCGGCCTGTCGCTGATCTTCGGCGTGCTGCGCATCATCAACTTCGCGCACGGCGCGCTGTTCATGTTCGGCGCCTTCGCCGCGGTCACGCTGACCGGGCTGGTGCCGGAGGGGCTGGCCGGCTTCGCCGGCGTGCTGCTCGGCGCCACCGCCGGCCTGGCGGTGCTGGGCGCCGCGATCGAGACCGGCCTGCTGCGCCGCATCTACCGCGCGCCGCACGAATTCCAGCTGCTGCTGACCTTCGCGCTGGTCTTCATCCTCGGCGACGCGGTCAAGCTGATCTGGGGGCGCGAGGACCATTCGGTGTCGATGCCCGAGGCCCTATCCGGCAGCACGCAGGCGCTCGGCGTCACCTTTCCGACCTACCGCCTGTTCCTGATCGGCGCCGGCATCCTGATCGCCCTCGGCCTGTGGGCGCTGCTGCACCGCACGCGCTGGGGCATCTTCGTGCGCGCCGCGACCATGGACCGCGCGATGCTGGGCGCGCTGGGCGTGAACACGCGGCGGCTGTTCACCACCGTGTTCGTGCTGGGCGCGGCCCTGGCCGGGCTCGGCGGCGCGCTGGCGGCGCCGGTGGTGTCGATCGGGCCGGGGCTGCACGTGCAGGTGATCATCGACGCCTTCGTCGTGGTGGTGATCGGCGGCATGGGCAGCGTCGGCGGCGCCTTCGTCGCGGCCCTCCTCGTCGGGCTGGTCAACGCCTTCGGCATCCTCGCCTTCCCGGGGCTGTCGGTGGTGCTGACCTTCGCGCTGATGGCGGTGGTGCTGATCGTGCGGCCCTGGGGCCTGTTCGGGAGCCCCGAATGAGCGCCGCGCGGCGCGACCGGCGGGCCGGCCGATGAACCGGTCGCGCACGCTCGCGGTCCTGGCCGCGCTCGTCGCCGCCGCGCTGCCCGCGGCGCTGTCGGACTTCTGGATCTTCATCGCCATCGAGGTGATCGCCTTCGCGCTCTACGCGGTGAGCTTCAACGTGCTGCTCGGCTACGGCGGCATGCTGTCGTTCGGCCACGCCGCCTTCTTCGGCGTCGGCGCCTACGCCGGCGCGCTGATGGTCCGGAAGTCGGGATTCGCGCCCGAAGCGGCGTTCGCGCTGGCGCCGCTGGCGGCGATGGCGGCGGCGGCGGCCGTGGCCGCGGTGGTCGGCTTCTTCTCGGTGCGGCGCTCCGGCATCTACTTCGGCATGCTCACCTTCGCCTTCCAGATGCTGCTCTACACGATCGCGCTGAAGGCGACCGGGCTGACCGGCGGCGACGACGGCATCACCGGCCTCAAGCCGCCCGGGGCGCTCGCGCGTCCGGCCGTGTACTACGTCTTCGCGCTCGCGACCGTGGGCCCGGCGCTCTACGTCCTGTACCGGCTGGTCAATTCGCCGTTCGGCATCACCCTGCGCGCGCTCAAGGCCAATCCGCGGCGCGTGCAGTACGTGGGCGTCGACGTGCGCTCGCACCAGCTGGCGGCCTTCGTGGTCAGCGGCGCGTTCGCCGGCCTGGCCGGCGCGGTGTTCGCGCTCTCCAGCGGCAACGTGTTCCCGGCCTGGCTCAACTGGACCGCGAGCGCGACGCCGATCGTGATGGCGGTGCTGGGCGGGGTCTCGTCGTTCCTGGGCCCGGCGCTCGGCGCCGCGGTCTACGTGGTGCTCGAGGTGGTGATCAGCGGCCGCACCGAATACTGGCCGCTGGTGATGGGCGTCATCATCCTCGCGCTGGTGCTGCTGATGCCGGCGGGCCTGACCGGGCTCTGGCGCCGCCGCGGGGCGCCATGAGCGCGTCATGCGTGCGGACATGACGCCGATCCTGCACGTGCGCGGGCTGGCGCGGCGCTTCGGCGGCCTGCAGGCGCTGGGCGGGGTCGACCTCGAGGTGGCGCGCGGCGAGTTCCGCGCCATCATCGGCCCGAACGGCGCCGGCAAGAGCACCTTCTTCAACACCATCACCGGCCTGATCCGGCCCGATGCGGGCAGCGTGACCTTCGCGGGCCGCGACGTCACCGGCATGGCGCCCGACGACCTGGTGCGCGCCGGCATGGGGCGCACGTTCCAGATCACCAGCGTCTTCGCCGACCTGTCGGCGCAGGAGAACGTGCAGGTGGCGCTGCTCGCGCACGCGCGGCAGTCGTGGCGCATGTGGGCGCGCGCCGCGGCGCTGCATGCGGAGCGCGCGGCCGAGCTGCTCGCGCTGGTCGGCCTGGCCGGCAGCGAGGCGCGCCACGCGGGAACGCTGGCGCACGGCGACCAGAAGCGGCTCGAGCTGGCGATCGCGCTGGCCGGCGAGCCGACCCTGCTCCTGCTCGACGAGCCCACCGCGGGGATGGCCGCGCAGGAGCGCATCGAGTCGATCAGCCTGGTGCACCGGGTGGCGCGCGCGCTCGGCGTCTCGTGCGTGTTCACCGAGCACGACATGGCGGTGGTGTTCGCGGTGGCGACGCGGATCACGGTGCTGCACCAGGGCCGGGTGCTCGCCGAGGGGACGCCGGCCGAGGTGCGGGCCAACCCGCAGGTGCAGCAGGTGTATCTTGGCGAGTCGGTCATCGCCGAAGGAGTCCACGCATGAATTTCGACACGATCGAGGAGCACGCGATGCTGCGCGAGAGCGTGCGCGCGTTCTTCGACCAGGAACTGCCCGAGCGGCGCATCCGCGAGATGGACCGCGCGCGCCGCATTCCGCGCACGCTGTGGAAGCGCTTCGCCGAGCTGGGCTGGATGGGGCTGTCGGTGCCGGAGGAGTTCGGCGGCAGCGGCGCCGACGTGTCGACCGCCGCGGTGTTCTGCGAGGAACTGGCGCGCCGGTTCCCGTCGCTGGCCACCGACTGGCTGCTGGTGTCGATGACGGCGCGCATCCTGCGCGAATCCGGCACGCGCGCGCAGCAGGCCGAATACCTGCCGCGCCTCGCGCAGGGCGACTTCCTGATGGGCTTCGGCATGAGCGAGCCCGGCGGCGGCACCGACGTGCTGGCGCTGAAGACGCGCGCCGACCTCGAGGGCGATGCCTGGGTGGTGCGCGGGCAGAAGCTCTACACCTCGTTCGCCGACGACGCCGACGCCATCCTCGTGCTGTGCCGGACCGAGGCGGCCGAGGGCGCCAAGCGCGCGCGCGGCCTGTCGCTGGTGCTGACGCCGCGCAACCAGCCGGGCGTCGAGGTGCGCCGCCTCGAGCTCATGGGCATGCGCGCGGCCTGCACCTGCGAGGTGTTCCTCGACGGTGCGCGCGCGCCGGCCGATGCGGTCGTCGGCGAGCGCGGGCGCGGCTGGTATGCGCTGCTCGCGACGCTCGACGAGGAGCGCATCCTGTGCGCGGCGATGTACGTCGGCATCACCGCGGCGGCGCTCGAGCAGGCGCTGCAGTACGCGCGCGACCGCCAGGCGTTCGGCCGGCCGATCGGCGCGTTCCAGGCGGTCCAGCATCCGCTCGCCGAGACCGCGACCGAGCTCGAGCAGATCCGCCTGATCACCGCCAAGGCGGCCTGGCTGCAGAGCAGCGGCCGCGACTGCGCGACCGAGGCGGCGATGGCCAAGCTGGCCGCCACCGAGGCGGCGCTCCGCGCCACCGACCGCTGCATGCGCGTGCTCGGCGGCTACGGCCTGGTCGAGGAGTCGCCGATGGAGCGCCTGCTGCGCGACACCCGCCTCGGGCCGTTCTCGCCGATCTCCAACGAGATGGTCAAGAACTTCGTCGGCGAGCGCCTCGGCCTCGCCAAGAGCTACTGACGCAGGGCTCGGGAGCCGCCGTGCGCATCACCAAGCATTTCGTCACCGTCGGCACGCGCCGCGTGCACTACCTGCGTGCCGGCAGCGGCCCGGCGGTGGCCATGCTGCACGCCTCGCCGTGCTCGGCGAAGGTGATGCGCCCGCTGATGGCGCTGTGGGCCGAGCGCTTCACCGTCTTCGCGTTCGACACGCCGGGTTTCGGCCTGTCCGACAAGCTGCCGATCGCCGCGCCGACGGTGGAGGATTTCGCCGACGCGCTCGCCGAGACCCTGGCGGCGCTGGGGATCGAGCAGGTCGCCACCTACGGCCGCCACACCGGCGCGTCGATCGCCGTCGAGTTCGCCGCGCGCCACCCGGCGCGCACCGCGATGGCGCTGGCCGACGGCTTCGCGATCTTCCCGAAGCGCTACACCGACGCGCAGCTGGCGGCGTACCTCGAGCCCCTGGTCCCGGCGTGGGACGGCGGCCACCTGCTGCACCTGTGGTTCCGCTACCGCGACCAGCACGTGTTCTGGCCGTGGAACAACCAGACGCCCGCGGCGCGCGCCGACACCGACGTGCCCGACCTCGACTTCCTGCACCGCGGCGTGGTCGAGCTGCTCGAGGCCGGGGACGACTACCGCATCGGCTACGCCGCGCCGTTCCGGCATCGCGAACTCGGCGTGCTCGACGACCTCAGGGTGCCGGTGTGCTTCGGCAACCGGCCCGGCGACAGCATGATGCTCACCCATCACCTGTACCCGGAGCGCGCGTGGACCGCGGTGATGCCGCGCGAATTCGACGCGGCCTCGCTGGCCGAGCGCGCGATCCTCGAGAAGCACCCCGCGCGCGGCGCCGTGCCGCCGGCGCCGCCGTGCGCGCCGCTGCCCGGGCGCAGCACGCCGAACTTCGTCGACATCGACGGCGCGCAGGTGCTGGTGCGCAGCGTCGGCGATGCGGGCGGCGCGGTCGCGCCGCTGCTCCTGATCCACCACGCGCCGGGCTCGACCGCGCTGTACGAGTCGTTCCTGGCGCAGGCGGGGCGCGAGCACCCGGTGCTCGCGTTCGACCTGCCCGGGCACGGCGAATCCGATCCGCTGCCGGGCAATCCGCAGGATGTCGGCACCTGGGCCGATGTCGCCGAGAAGGTGCTCGCGCGCCTCGGCGTCGCGCAGGTGCGCCTGCGCGGCCACAACGGCGGCGCCGCGGTCGCCGTCGAGCTCGCGCATCGCCTCGGCGCCCGGGCGCTCGAGGTGACGCTGGACGCGCCGTTCTTCCTCGCCGACGCCGACCGCGCGCGCTTCGCGGGCGGCTATGCCCCGGCGGTCACGCCGACCTGGGACGGCAGCCACTGGCTGCGCGCCTGGCACCATCTGCGCGATTCCGAGCTCTGGTGGCCCTGGTTCGAGCGCACCCGCGGCAATGCGCGCGCAAGCGCGCGCATCGAGCCGGCCGAGCTCACGCTCAGGGTGCGCGAGGCGATGAAGCAGCCGGCGAGCTACGAGGGCGCCTGGCGCGCCAACGTCGGCTACGCGTGGCGCGAGCGCCTCGCGGGCCTGCGCGCGCCGTTGCGCCTGGCGGCGGCCGACGACGACACCTTCGCCCATCTGCTCCCCGCTGTGCGCGCACAGCTTTCCCAACCCTGAGCCCGCGAGGCCGGCCATGACCTTCACCGCGATCCAACCCGCACGCTTCCCCTGGTTCGACTACTCACGCTACTCGTTCTCGCTCGGGCTCAAGACCGCCACCGGCGCCTACCTGTCGGGGCACACCGCGTCGGAGTTCGACCCCGCGACCAAGCGCATCGTCGTGCGCGGCAGCATGACCGACCAGGTGCGCACCGCCTACGCCAAGATCGGCGCCATCCTCGAGGCCGCCGGCTACGGCTACGGCGACGTGGTGCGCATCGTCGAGTACGTCAAGCCCGAGGGCATCGAGCGCTACGCCGAGGCGGCCGCGGTGCGCGCCGAGGTGTTCGGCGCGCACCGGCCGACGGTCAACACCGTGCCGGTGCGCGCGCTGCTGCGGCCGGATGCGTTCATCGAGATCGAGGTGACGGCGGGCGCGCCGATCCGCGACGTCTCCGGCGTGGTGTTCCTGCCGTCGGTGCAGCCGGTCGACGACGCCGGCAACATCATCGGCGCCGGCGACGTGGTGGCCCAGACCCGCGCGATCTTCGAGAAGGCCGGCCGCCTGCTCGGCGCGCTCGGCCTGTCGTTCGCCAACGTGGTCAAGACGCTCGACTACATCACGCCCGCGGCGCTCGGCGCCTACAAGGGGACCGGCCGCGTGCGCAAGGAATTCCTCGGGCCGGTCTACCCGGGCTCGGCCGGCATCCTGATGCCGCGCCTGGTCCATCCCGAGGCGCTGATCCAGTACGACTTCACCGCCTCGCGCGAGACGCCGGTGGCGGTCAACCCGGGCTGGTCGCGCTACCAGAAGCTCACCTACAGCCCGGCGGTCCGGGCCGGCAAGATGCTGTTCATGTCCGGCCAGGGCGCGCTCGACCCCGAGACCGAGCGCATGCTGTTCGACGGCGACGTCGTCGCGCAGGCCGAGTACACCTACGGCAACATCATCAAGGTGCTGGAGGCGGCCGGCGGCGGGCCGCAGCACCTGGTCAAGACCATCGAGTACGTCACGCCCGCCGGTTTGCCGCACTACCGCGAGGTCGCGGGCGTGCGCGCGAAGCTGCTGCGCGCGCCGTTCCCGGCCTCGACCGGCCTGGTGTGCGAGCTGCTGCTGCGGCCCGAGATGCTGATCGAAGTCGACCCGCTCGCGATCCTGGACTGACCGCCATGGCGCTCCTGACCGACGAGCTGCGCGCCTGGATCGGGCGCGAGGTGCACTACCCGGCGCGCGAGGAACTCGGGCGCGCCTCGATCCGCTACTTCGCGCTGGCGATGGGCGACGACAATCCGCTGTATGTCGACGACGCCTATGCGCAGGCGGCCGGCTACCCGTCGGTGATCGCGCCGCCGACCCTGGTCTGCGAGACCTGCCAGTACGCGCACCGGCCGCCGGACGAGGACGGCTACATCGGCCACGAGTGGCACCTGCCGGTGCCCGATGCGCGCATGATCCGCGCCGGCAACGACTACGAGTTCATGCGGCCGGTCCTGCCGACCGACCGCATCTCGGTGACCTGGACGCTCGCCGACATCGCCGAGCGCAGCTCGTCGCGCGGCGGCACCCAGCTCTTCGTCAGCTCGGTGGCCACCTACCGCGACGCCGCCGGCGCGGTGGTGGCGATCAATCGCGAGACCCTGGTCTACCAGCCGCTGGGGGCGCAATGATCCGGCCCACGCGCGACCCCGCGACGATTCGCGTCGGCGACGCCCTGCCCGCGCGCGAGCAGCGCTTCACCCAGGTCGACCTGGTCGCCTATGGCGCCGCCACCTGGGACTGGCACCGCCTGCACTACGACCTCGAGTACGCGCGCACCAAGAAGCTGCCCGGCACGCTGGTCGACGGCCAGGCCTTCGGCGCGGTGTTCGCGCGTGCCGCCCTCGACTGGGCCGGTCCGCGCGCGTTCATCGCGCGGCTCGGCTTCAAGATGAAGTCGATGGCCTTCGCCGGCGACACGCTCATCGCGCGCGGCGAGGTCACCGCGGTCCGCGCCCTCGATGACGGCGTGCACCTGGTGACCCTGGCGCAGCGCCTGACGAACGGCGAGCGCGTCTGCGCCGAGGCCACGACCGAGGTGCGCGTTCCCGCGCCCGCGGGCCGATGACGAGCCTTGCATTCGCCAGCCTGCGCTGGGCGTCCGCGCCGATGCCCGGCGCCAGCGGACCGGTCGACCTGGCGCGCCTGCCCGACCTGGCCGACGGCGGCTTTCGCGCGTTCGTGCGCTTTCCGCCCGGCTGGGAGCGGCATGCCACCGGGCACTACCAGGCTGCCGAGGAATTCCTGGTCCTCGCGGGCAGCCTGACACTGGAAGGGCGCGCGTACGGCCCGGGCGCCTACGGATGGATCGCCGCGCACCGCACGCGGCGCGCGATGTCCTCGGCGCCCGGCTGCCTCGTCCACGCCTGGTTCGGCGGCCTGCCGCTGTGGCGGCGCGGCGACGCGCCGGTGGCCGCGACCGGGGACGACCGCGCGCTCTCCCACTGGCGCGAGGCGCCGCGGCGCGAACGCGGTGGCGGCACGGCGCTGCGCGAACTGCACGCCGGTCCCGGGCATCGGACCTGGCTGGTCGAGGGCGATGCCGCGCCGCTGCCGGATCCGGCGCGCGCCGACTGCGAGTGGCTCGACCTCGACGATTTCACCTGGTGCTGGAACGCCGCGCCCCGCCGTGGCGGCGGCGCCCGCCTGCTGCGCCTGACCGGCGCGGCGGCGCGCCGCGGCGTCGACGACCAGCCGGCAACTCTGGAGACCTGCCGATGAACCTCGCCCGCACCCTCACGCAAAGCGCATTCAAGTGGCCGCACAAGACGGCGCTGGTGTTCGAAGGCCGGCGCTGGACCTACCTGCAATGGAACCGGCTGGTCAACAAGGCGGCCCACGCGTTTCGCGCCGCCGGCATCGCCAAGGGCGACCGCGTCGCCTTCCTCACCTACAACCTGCCCGAGCAGGTCACCGGCTTCTACGCGCTGATGAAGATCGGCGCGGTGCCGGTGCCGATCAACTATCGCCTCGCCGCCAACGAGGTCAAGTACATCGTCGACGACTCGAAGGCGAAGATCCTGGTCTTCGAGGAGGCGCTGCGCGCGCCGGTCGCGGCGATCAAGCGCGATCTCGCGGTCGAGCGCTTCGTCTACGTCGGCACCACGCCCGAGGGCGATGAGATCCCGTTCGAGACCTTCATCGCGCCCGGCGCCGAGTCCGAACCCGAGGCGCAGGTGGGCTGGCACGACCCGGCGTTCATCATGTACACCTCGGGCACCACGGGCCGGCCCAAGGGCGTGGTGCGCTCGCACCTGGCCGAGAACATGGGCAGCATGAGCATGGCGCTCGAGTGCGGCTTCCGCCATGACGACGTGATCCTCAACAACAAGCCCCTGTTCCACATCGCGCAGCTCCAGATCCAGTTCGTGCCGTTCGTGCAGCTGGGCGGCACCAACGTCCTCACGCGCGGCTTCGACGTCGACGAGACGCTGTCCCTGGTCGGCGCCGAGCGCATCACCACGCTGCACGGCGTGCCGACGCAGATGGTGATGCTGGCGGCGGCCGACCTGTCGAAGTACGACCTGTCGAGCCTGCGTTGCGGCTTCTATGGCGGCCAGACCCTCGCCGACGACGTCACCCGCAAGTGCATGGCGTGGTTTCCGCAGTTCTTCGCCAACATCTACGGCTCCACCGAGGCGCTCGCGGTGACCACCTGCGACTATCGCGCGCATCCGGCCAAGCTCGGCAGCGTCGGCAAGGCGGCCGTCAACATGGACGTGCGCGTGATCCGCGCCGACAGCCGCGACCCCGCCGACCTCGCCCCGGCCGGCGAGATCGGCCAGCTGATCACGCGCGGGCCGTCGGTGTTCAGCGAGTACTTCGGGCTGCCCGAGCGCACGGCGGCGGCGTTCATCGACGGCTGGTTCTGCTCCGGCGACGCCGCCAGCGTCGACGACGAGGGGTTCATCACCGTCATGGGGCGCATGGACCACACCATCAAGAGCGGCGGCGAGAACATCCACCCCTCGGAGATCGAGAACCTGCTGTTCAGGCATCCGGGCGTGGCCAACGCGGCGGCGGTCGGGCTGCCGAGCACGAAATGGGGACAGGCGGTGTGCGCTGCCATCGTGCGCCGCGATCCGGCGCTCACTGCCGAGGCGCTCGACGCCTTTTGCCTGGCCAGTCCCGACCTGGCCGCCTTCAAGCGGCCGCGGCACTATTTCTTCGTCGACGACATTCCCGCCAACCCGACCGGCAAGGTCGAGCGCGGCAAGCTCAAGGACCTGCTCGTCGCGCGCCTGCCCGGCCCGCTGGAGTGACGCCGATGCCGGCACTGTTCATCATCCAGGCCGACGTGTCCGGCGAAGCGGCGGCCCGCGCGCGCTACCGCGAGTACCAGGCACGCGTGCAGCCGCTGATCGCGGCGCACGGCGGGCGCTTTCGCGCCAGCGGCGTCGGGCTCGAGGTGCTCGAGGGCGACAAGGACGCGCGGCGCCTGATCGTCTTCGAATTCCCGTCGATGGACGCGCTGCGCGCGTTCTGGAACAGCGCCGAGTACGCCGAGCTGAAGGCGCTGCGCGCGGGCGCGGCGCGCATCGACGCCTGGGCGGTGCCGGCGCAGTGACGCCGGCGCCAGCATGCCTCCACCACCGAAGGACCTGCCGTGACCGATCTCTTCACCCCGCTGTCGCTGGGCGACCTGGTGCTGCCCAACCGCATCGTG
>JAEUOS010000063.1 GCA_016790695.1 Burkholderiales bacterium | reverse complement strand
CGCCGACCTGGGGTGGCTGGCCCTGCCGGACGAGCGCGAAGCCGGCAGCCCTGCCCGGGCGTTTCGCAACGTGGCGATCCTCATGGAGGAATTCGGCCGCGGCCTGCTGCTGGAGCCCTTCGTGTCCACCGCGGTGCTGTGCGCCGGCCTCATCGATCGCGCCGGACCGCGCGAGGCGTTCGATCGCATGCGGGACGACATCGCCGCCGGACGCCTGCGGGTCGCACTTGCCCACAGCGAGGACGGCGCGCGCTGGGATCTCGGCGAAGTCCGCAATACGATCGCCGAACGGCACGGCACCGGCTACCGCATCAGCGGGTCGAAGATCCTGGCGATGGGCGGTCCGTCGGCACACACCCTCGTCGTCTCGGCGCGCCTTGCTGGCGACTCGAGCGGCCGTTTCGCGCTCTTCCTGATCGACCCCGGCGCGCCGGGCGTTCGGATGAATCACTACCGCCTGATCGACTACAGCCGCGCCTCGGACGTGCGGTTGAATGAGGTTCACGTGCCCGCGGAGGCGATGCTGACGGATGCCGATCACGCCCATGCGGCGCTCGAGGCGGCGGTCGACCTGGCCATCCTGGCCGCCACGGCCGAGGCACTGGGCTGCATGGAAACGGTCATCAGCCTGACCGCGGCGCACCTGCGCAATCGCGAGCAGTTCGGCAAGCCGCTGGGCAGTTTCCAGGCACTGCAGCATCGTCTCGCCGACATGTTCGTCGAGGCACAGCAGGCGCGTTCCATCCTGCTTCAGGGAATCGCCAGCCTGGACGAGGGAGGCAACGCGACACGCGCCGGCGTCTCGGCAGCAAAGGCGCTGGCCGGCCGGGCCGGCCGCTTCATCGGTGAACAGGGCGTGCAGCTCCATGGCGGCATCGGCGTGACCGAGGAGGCGCAGGTCGGCCACTACTACAAGAAGCTCGTGATGTACGAGAAGCTGTTCGGCGACAGTCATCACCATATCGAACGCTTCTCTCGGTACTGCGGATGATCCGCGGCCGCTGCTCCGTCTCTTGGGAGACGACCCGGACGCGACCCGGCGGACCGATTCGGCACGCTCACGCCGCGAGAACCTAGCCACTAGAATGCTGGTTCGGGCAGCGTGCGGGGCCCCCACTCCGCGCGGCGGCACCTCTGGGCCGCCCCGCCGTTTCTCCTACGCAACGCAGACTGGAATCGAGACGCAATGACCTCCCCCCTGATCGGCGCCTGGCACCTGGTGCGCTGGGAAACCACCTACGGCGACGGGCGTCCCGCGCATTACGCGCTGGGCAAGGACGCCACGGGCCTGATCGCGTACACGCCGGACGGCTGGATGAACGCGAGCATGGCGCGCGCCGGCCGTGCGCCGCTCTCCAGCGAATCGGCGCGCACCGCGCCGGAAAAGGAGCGCCTCGCCGCCTTCGACAGCTTCTTCAGCTACGGCGGGCGCTACCGCATCGAGGGCGACCACGTGATCCACAGCGTGACCATCGCGCACAACCCGAACATGGTCGGCACCGAGCAGCGGCGCCTGATGACCTTCGGCGCCGACGGCACGCTCACCCTGTCGGCCGAGGACACGGTGCCGGGCTCGACGGTCACGCGCCACCACCGGCTGATCTGGAAGCGCGGGTCATGAGCCTGATGGAGAAGCACCGCGCGCGCTTCGAGGGCGCGCGCGCCGCCTGCCGCAGCCGCGCGTGCTGGAGCCCGTTCCCCGAACTGCCCGGCAAGTACCCGGACGCCGATGCCGCGCAGGCGGCGGGCCGGGCCGCCTTCGAGGCGCATCTGGGCCGGCCGTTCGCGCTCGCCCAGCCCGGCGAGATCGGGCGCCTCGGCGAGGAAGTCTCGCCCTACACGCAGCGCCCGCTCGGCATCGACTATCCGCGCGCCGACCTCGACACGCTGTTCGCGGCGGCCGAGGCGGCGATCGACGCCGGCTGGGCCGCGGCCGACCCCGAGACGCGCATCGGCGTGCTGATGGAGGTGATCGAGCGCCTCTACCGGCGCATGTTCGAGATCACCTTCTCGGTCATGCACACCGCCGGCCAGAGCTACAACATGAGTTACGCGGGCAGCGGCGTCAATGCGCTCGACCGCGGCATCGAGGCGCTGGTCTACGCGCACGACGCGATGGCCGCGGTGACGCGCCGCGCCACCTGGCAGCGCAGCTTCGGCCCCGCCACCATCACCCTGGACAAGACCTACCGGCTGGTGCCGCGCGGCGTGGCGGTCTGCTTCACCTGCGCCAGCTTTCCGACCTGGAACGCGTGGCCGTCGATGATGGCGAGCCTCGCGACCGGCAACGCGGTCGTCGTCAAGCCGCATCCGGCGACCATCCTGCCGATGGCGATCTCGGTCGAGGTGTTCCGCGCCGCGCTCGCCGACGCCGGCTTCGACCCCAACCTCGTGACGCTGGCGACCGACAGCGTCGCCGCGCCGATCGGCAAGGACATCGTCAGGCACCCGCGCGCGGCGATCGTCGACTTCACCGGCAGCGTGCGCTTCGGCCAGTGGGTCGAGAAGAACGCGCACCCGGCGCTGTGCTTCACCGAGACCGCGGGCGTCAACACCGTGGTCATCGAGTCCTGCGACGACCTCGAGGCGATGGCCAAGAGTCTCGCGACCACGCTGTGCATGTTCTCGGCGCAGATGTGCACCAGCCCGCAGAACATCTACCTGCCGGCGACCGGCGTCCGCGTCGGCCGCGGCGCGGCCGCGCGCGTGGCCGGTGCCGCCGAGGTCGCCGGCGCGCTCGCCGCGGCGGTCGGCGCCCTGGTCGACGACCCGCGCCGCGCGGCGATGATCCTCGCCTGCATCCAGTCGCCCGCCTCGCTGGCCCTGATCGCGCAGTTGCGCGAGGACGGGGCGCGGCGCGGCCGCGTGCTGCTCGACTCGCGCGCCTACCCGCACCCGGAATTCCCCGGCGCGCGCACCGCGACGCCGCTGATGCTGGGCGTCACCACGGCCGAGCGCGACCTCTACGGCGAGGAACGCTTCGGTCCGATCTCCTTCTGCATCGAGACGCGCGACGCCGACGCCGCGCTGGCCGCGGCGACCGGCGACGTGCGCGCGTTCGGCGGGCTCACCGCCTTCCTCTACTCGACCGACGAGGACTTCATCGCGCGCGCCGAGGCCGCCTACGCGCGCGCCGGCGCCCAGCTGACCATCAACCTGACCGGGCCGATGCCGCTCAACTTCGCGGCCGCCTACAGCGACTATCATGTCACCGGGCTGAACCCGGCGGGCAACGCGTCGCTCACCGACCTGGCCTTCGTTGCCGGCCGCTTCCGCATCGTGCAGTCGCGGCGGCCGGCCGCCGCCTGACCGACCCGCGAGGAGACCCGACCATGACCGCACCCGTCTACATCCTGGGCGGCTACCAGACCGACTTCGCGAAGGTCTGGTCGCGCCAGGGGCAGGACATCTCCGACATGATCCGCGAGACCGTCACCGGCACGCTCGAGAACTGCCGGCTCGAGCCCGGCGCGATCGAGTCGATCCACGTCGGCAACGCCTTCGGCGAGCTGCAGCGCAACCAGGCCCACCTCGGCGCGATGGTGGCGGCGGTGGTGCCGGCGCTCTGGGGCGTGCCCGCCGGGCGGCACGAGGGCGCCTGCGCCTCGGCGTCGCTGGCGGTGCTCGCGGCGATGGCCGAGATCGAGGCGGGGCGCTACGACTGCGTGCTGGTGCTGGGCGCCGAGGAGTTCAAGAACCTGCCCGGCGACGTCGCCTCGCAGAACCAGAACGCCGCCGGCTGGGTCGGCCACGAGAAGCTCGACTGCAAGTTCCTGTGGCCGGCGGTGTTCGGCCACATGGCGCTCGAGTACGAGCGGCGCTACGGCCTCGATCGGCGCCACCTGAACCGCATCGCCGAGATCAACTACGGCAATGCGAAGCGGAACCCGCTGGCGCAGACGCGCAAGTGGCAGTTCAACGAGAAGAGCTTCACCGACGACGACGAGGCCAACCCCGTGATCGAGCCGGGCACGCGGCGCCAGGACTGCGGCCAGATCACCGACGGCGGCTGCGGCGTGGTGCTGGCCTCGGCGCGCTTCGCGCGCGCGCACGCCGAGAAGCGCGGCGGGCGGCTCGAGGACCTGCCGCGCATCCTCGGCTGGGGCCACCGCACCGCCGGCCTGCCCTACGTCGAGAAGATCGAGCGCAGCGCCGCCGCCCCGCTGGTCATGCCGCACGTCAAGGAGACGGTGGATCTGGCCATGAAGCGCGCCGGGCTGGCGGACGTGTGGGGCCTGGACGGCATCGAGACCCACGACTGCTTCACCACGACCGAGTACATGGCGATCGACCATTTCGGCATCACCGCGCCGGGCCAGAGCTGGCGCGCGGTCGAGGACGGCACCATCGCGCCGGGCGGCCGGCTGCCGATCAATCCCTCCGGCGGCCTGATCGGCTGCGGCCACCCGGTCGGCGCCACCGGCGCGCGCATGCTGTTCGACGCGGCCAGGCAGGTCACCGGCCAGGCGGGCCCGACGCAGGTCGAGGGCGCGAAGACCTTCGCGACGCTCAACATCGGCGGCAGCACGGCGACGGTGGTGAGCTTCGTGGTCGGCGTGCGCGCCTAGGGCATGGCCGACGCCGCCCTCGCCCTCGGCGCCGTCCTGGTCGGCATCTGGGTCGTGCGCCTCGCGCTGATGCGCGCGCGCGCGCGCGACTACGTCATGCCGGCCGCGCCGGTGGCGGTCGTCGCGCTCTGGAAGGCCGCGGCCGCGGGCGGCGAGGCGGCGAGCTTCCTCGCGTTCTACCTCCAGTCCGGCGCGGTGATCGGCGCGGTGCTCACGCTGGTGTGGCTGGCGAGCCTGGCCAGGCGCGACTCCAGCATCATGGACATCGCCTACGCGGCGGTGGTCGGCGTCGCCGCCTGGGTCGCCGCGCTGCGCGACGCGAGCTTCACGCCGCAGGCGGTGGTCGCCCTCGTCCTGGTCACGCTGTGGAGCGCGCGCCTGTCGCTGCACCTGGCGGTGCGCAACCTGCCGCACGGCGAAGACCCGCGCTACACCCGCTGGCGCCAGCGCTTCGGCGCGCACTGGTGGTGGTGGAGCTATTTCCAGGTGTTCCTGCTGCAGGGCGTGCTGATCTGGCTCTGGGCGCTGCCGCTGCACCTCGCGCTGTGGGTGCACGCCGAGTGGCATCCGCTGCATGCGGCCGCCGGCCTCGTCTTCGCGGTCGGCTTCGCGTTCGAGGCCGGCGGCGACTGGCAGCTCGCGCGCTTCCGCGCCGACCCGGCCAATCGCGGCAAGGTGCTCGACGCCGGGCTGTGGCGCCTGACCCGGCATCCGAACTATTTCGGCGAGGCGGTGATCTGGTGGAGCTTCTGGCTGCTCGCGCTCGCCCATCCGTGGGGCTGGGCCAGCGTCGTCTGCCCGCTGTGGGTGACCTGGTTCATGGCGCGCGACTCGGCCACGCCGATGCAGGAGCGCTACCTCGCCAAGACCAAGCCCGGCTACGCCGACTACGTCGCGCGCGTGCCCGCCTTCGTTCCCTGGACCCGACCCGGATGAGCCGCGACCTCGACGGCCGCGTGGCCATCGTCACCGGCGCCGGCAAGGGCCTCGGGCGCGCCTACGCGCTCGAACTCGCGCGGCGCGGCGCCTGCCTGGTCATCAACAACCGCCGCCATGCCGGCGAGACCGACGGCGACACCTCGGCGCAGCGCACGGTCGAGGCGATCCGCGCCGCCGGCGGCTACGCGGTGCCCAACTGGGACGACGTGCGCGACCCCGCGAGCGGCACCCGCATGGTGGCGCGCGCGCTGGCCGAGTTCGGCCGCGTCGACATCGCGATCGCCAATGCCGGCATCGCCCAGGCCCAGGCGTTCCACAAGCTCGCGCTGGAGGACTTCCGCAGCGCCTTCGACACCAGCTTCTTCGGCAACCTGCACCTCGCGCACGCGGCGTGGCCGCGCCTGCGCGAGCAGGGCGGCGGCTGCCTGATCCTCACCGCCTCCACCGCCGGCCTGTTCGGCAACCACGGCATGACCGCGTACGCGTCGGCCAAGGCGGCGGTGATCGGACTGATGCGCGCGCTCGCCGTCGAGGGCCCGGCGCACGGCGTGCGCGTCAATGTCGTCGCGCCCTATGCCTATTCGCAGATGACCGCGCCCTACATGGACGAGGCCGCGCGCGCGCGTTTCGACCCGGCGCTGGTGGCGCCGCTGGTCGCCGACCTCGCGCGCGACGACTGCCGCCTCAACGGCGAGGTCCTGGTGTGCGGCGGCGGCATCCTGCGGCGCGCGCAGACGACCGAGTCCGACGGCGCGCCGTTCCGTCCCGGCGCGCCCGACGCCCAGGTCGAGCACCTGCGCGGGCTGGCCCACCGCGCCTATCCGCATGCCAACGACGCCTTCGCCGCGCTGCTGCGCGAGGCGGTGCGCCAGCAATGAGCGCGGACGGCGCGGCGCCGCTGATCGCGGCCCTGTTCTCCGGGCGCATCCGCCGCCCGCCGGTGGGCGACCTGCTCGGCACCGAATACCTGAGCTACGACCTCGCGCGCGGCGAGGCGCGCCTGCGCTTCACGGCGCTGCCGACGTTCCTCAACCCCGCCGGCAAGGTCAACGGCGGCATGCTCGCCGCCATGCTCGACGAACTGCTCGCCGTGACCCTCACCGCGGCGATGCGCGAGGGCGAGTACAACGTCACCCTCGACCTGGGCGCGCGCTTCCTCAAGCCCGCCGTGCCCGGCGCCATCGACGGCGTCGGGCATGTGATCAAGCGCGGCCGCTCGGTCGGCTTCGTCGAGGGCGAGCTGCGCGACGCGGCCGGCACGCTCCTGGTGCGCGGCCACGCCACCATGCAGATCCAGGCGGCCGCGCCGCCGGCTTTCAGGACGACATCATGAATGCGATCATCGTCGACGCCGTGCGCACCCCGCGCGGCCGCGGCAACGACAAGGGCGCCCTCAGGACCATCGCGCCGGCCGCCCTGCTCGGGCAGCCGCTGCGCGCGCTGGCCGAGCGCACCGGGGTCGACACCGCGACGGTCGCCGACGGCATCTTCGGCTGCGTCACCCAGACCGCCGAGCAGGGGTCGAACGTCGGCAAGCTCGGCCTGATCGCGGCGCGCTGGAGCGATGCGGTCTCCGGGCTCACGATCAACCGCTACTGCGCCTCGGGCCTGTCGGCGGTCGGCCTGGCGGCGCTGCAGGCCGAGGCCTGCGACGGCCTGGCCGTGGGCGGCGGCGTCGAGATGATGTCGCGCGTGCCGATGGCGGCCGACCGCGGGCCGCTGACCCACGACCTGGCGTTCCAGCAGCAGGCCGGGCTGGTGCCGATCGGCATCGCCGCCGATGTCGTCGCCACCCAGCGCGGCTACAGCCGCGCGCGCTGCGACGCCTTCGCGGCGCAAAGCCAGGCGCGCGCGCTGGCGGCGCGCGCCGCCGGCCGCTTTGCCGGCATCGTGCCGGTCACCGACGCGGCCGGCGCGGTGCTGCTCGCCGCCGACGAGACGCCGCGCGACGGCACCACCGTCGAGAAGCTCGCCGCGATGGCGCCGGCATTCGCCGACTGGGGCGCCAAGGGCTTCGACGCCATGCTCGCGCAGCGCTACGGCCTCGCCGGCGTCGAGCACGTGCACCACGCGGGCAATGCGCCGGCGATGGCCGACGGCGCGGCCGCGGTGCTGGTCGGCAGCGAGGCGGCGGTGCGCCGCGCCCGGCTGCCGGCGCGCGCGCGCATCCGCGCCACCGCGGAGGCGGGCGTCGACCGCACCCTGGCCCTGACCGGCTCGGTCGACGCCGCGCGCCGCGCGATCGAACGCGCCGGCCTCGCCGTCGCCGACATCGACCTGTTCGAGGTCAACGAGTCGTTCGCCGCGCTGATGCTGCATTTCCAGGACGAGATGGGGGTCGGCGACGAGCGCGTCAACGTCAACGGCGGCGCGATCGCGCTCGGCCACGCGATGGGCGCCACCGGCGCGGTGCTGCTCGGCATGCTGCTCGACGAACTCGAGCGGCGCGGGGGCCGCTTCGGCTGCGTCGCGATCTGCGGCGCCGCCGGGGTGGCGTCGGCGATGGTGATCGAGCGCCTGCCCGGCGCCGCGGCGTAGTGGTAGTCTTGGCCACCGTCGTCCACACGGCGGCCGGCGGCGTGCGACGCGCGGCCCGGCCGGCACCCCCATGACCACCGACACGCCACGCACCCTCATCGACAAGATCTGGCAGGCGCATGTCGTCGCCGAAGGCGCCGGCGGCCGCGCGCTTCTCTACATCGACCGCCACCTGCTGCACGACGGCAGCTTCCAGGCCTTCGACCAGCTGCACGAGACCGGCCGCGCGGTGCGCCGGCCCGACCTGTGCTTCGCCACGCCCGACCACTATGTGCCGACGCGCCCGGCCGGCGCCGCCCCGATCGAGGCGCGGCTGGCGGACAAGATCGACGCCCTGGCGCAGAACACGCGCACGCACCGGATCCGGCATGTCGGCATCGCCGACGCGCGCCAGGGCATCGTGCACGTGGTCGGCCCCGAGCAGGGCTTCACCCTGCCCGGTGTCACCCTGGTGTGCGGCGACTCGCACACCTCGACCCACGGCGCGCTGGGCGCGCTGGCGTTCGGCATCGGCGCCTCCGAGGTCGCGCACGTGCTCGCGACCCAGACCCTGTGGCAGCGGCGCCCGGCGCAGATGCGCATCACCGTCGACGGGCGCCTCGGCGCGGGCATCACCGCCAAGGACCTGATCCTCGCCATCATCGCGAAGATCGGCAGCGCCGGCGGCGTCGGGCACGCGATCGAGTACGCCGGGACGGCGGTGCGCGCGCTCGACATGGAGGGCCGGCTCACCCTGTGCAACATGAGCATCGAGGCCGGCGCGCGCTGCGGCATCGTCGCCCCCGACGACACCACCTTCGACTACCTGCACGGCCGCGCGCTGGCGCCGGCCGGCGCGGCCTGGGACGCGGCGCTCGCGCACTGGCGCACGCTGCCGACCGATGCCGGCGCGCGCTTCGACCGCGAGGTGCGCCTCGACGGCGCCGCGGTCGAGCCGATGGTCACCTGGGGCACCAGCCCGCAGGATGCCGCGCCCATCGGCGCCGTCGTGCCCGACCCCGATGCCGCGCCGGACGCGACGGCGAAGGCCGGCATGGCGCAGGCGCTCGCGTACACCGGCCTGCGCCCCGGGACGCCGCTGTCGACGGTGAAGGTGGACCGCGTGTTCATCGGTTCGTGCACCAACAGCCGCCTCTCCGACCTGCGCGCCGCGGCCGCCGTGGTGCGCGGGCGGCGCGCGCTGGTGCCGGCCTTCGTCGCGCCGGGCTCGGGCCTGGTGAAGGCCGCCGCGGAAGCCGAGGGCCTGGACCAGGTGTTCCTCGCGGCCGGCTTCGAATGGCGCGCGAGTGGCTGCTCGATGTGCGTCGGCATGAACGGCGACCTCGGTCTGCCGGGCGAGCGCGTCGCCTCGACCTCGAACCGCAATTTCGAGGGGCGCCAGGGCAAGGGCGTGCGCACCCACCTGATGAGCCCGGCGATGGCCGCCGCCGCCGCGGTCACCGGCAAGTTCACCGACTTCAGGACGCTCGCCTGATGGAGCCCTTCGTCACCCTCACCGCCTCGGCGGTCGCCTTCGACCTGCCGAACATCGACACCGACCGCATCGTGCCCGCGCGCTTCCTGCACCATCCGCGCGCCGTCGGGTTCGGGCAGTTCCTGTTCCACGACCTGCGCTTCGACGCCGACGGCAGGGAGATCCCCGGCTTCGTCCTCAACCAGGCGCACGGGCGCGCGGCACGGATCCTCGTCGCCGCCGACAACTTCGCCTGCGGCTCCTCGCGCGAGGCCGCGGTGTGGGCGCTGGCCGGCTTCGGCATCCGCGCCGTGATCGCCCCGAGCTTCGGCGACATCTTCTTCGAGAACAGCTTCAAGAACGGGCTCCTCACCATCCGCCTGCCCGCCGCCGACGCCGCGCGCCTGCGCGCGGCGGTCGCCGCGCATCCGGGCGCGCCGGTCAGCGTCGACCTGCCGGCCCAGACCGTGCACGGGCCGGACGGCGCCGCCTTCCGGTTCGAGATCGACGGCTTCAAGAAGGAATGCCTGCTCTCCGGCCAGGACGAGATCGGGCTCACGCTCGCGCGCGCGGACGACATCGCGGCGTTCGAGGCGCGCCGCCGCGCCGAGACGCCGTGGCTGTGACCGCGCCGCGCCGCCCGGCCCGCGCCCCGTGAGCGGCTGCGTCGAGGCGATCCGCGCCCTGCTGGACCGGATCGACGCGCGCGAGGACGCGATCGGCGCGTGGGTCCACCTGGATCGCGACGGCGCGCTCGCGCGCGCGCGCGCGCTCGACGCGCTGGCGCCGGCCGAACGCGGCGCGCTGCACGGCATGGCGATCGGCGTCAAGGACGTGCTCGACACCGTCGACATGCCGACCGCGTTCAACTCGCCGATCCACGCCGGCCGCCGGCCGGCGCGGGATGCCGAGGTGGTGCGGCGCCTGCGCGCCGCCGGCGCGATCATCCTCGGCAAGACCGTCACCACCGAGTTTGCCTTCACCCACCCCGGCCGCACGCGCAATCCGCACGATCTCGCCTGCACGCCCGGCGGCTCCTCGAGCGGCTCGGCGGCCGCGGTGGCCGCCGGCATGGTGCCGGTGGCGCTGGCAACCCAGACCGGCGGTTCCACCATCCGCCCGGCGGCGTTCTGCGGCGTGCTCGGCTACAAGCCCGCGTTCGGACGCTACCCGACCGCGGGCCTCAAGCACCTCGCGCCCTCGCTCGATACCATCGGCCTGCATGCGCGCGCGTTCGACGACCTCGCGCGGGCGTCGGCCGTGATGGCGGGCGAGGCCGCGCCAGCGCGTCCCGTGCTGCCGCGCCGGCCGCGCGTGGCGCTGGTGCGCACCCCGCACGACGGCGCGGCCGAGCCGCAGGCGCTGGCGCGCCTGCACGAGGCCGCGCAGGCCCTGCGATCGGCCGGTGCCGCGGTGCGCACGATCGACCTGCCGCCCGCGCTCGTCGAGGTCGACGCGCTGCAGCACGTGATCATGGCGGCGGAGGCCGCGCAATCGCTCGCCGCCGAGTGGGCGAGCGCGCGCGACCGGCTGTCCGCGAACCTGGCCGGCTTCATCGCCGAGGGGCTCGCGCACGACGCGGCCGCGGTCGCGGCCGCGCGCGCGCGCATCGCGGCGGGCGCGCGCGCGATCGACACGCTGGTCGGCGACGACGAGGTGATCCTGACGCTGCCGGCGCCCGGCGAGGCGCCGCGCGGCCTGGCCTCGACCGGCAGCGCGGTCTTCAACCGGCTCTGGACCATGCTCGGCGTGCCGTGCATCACCCTGCCCGCGGGGCGCGGCGCGCGCGGCCTGCCGCTCGGCGTGCAGCTGGTGGCGCGGCGCGATGCGGGCGACGAGGCCGGCTTCTTCGCGCACGCGCGCTGGGTGCACGAGGCCCTGGCCGCGGCGGGCCACGGACACTGACGGCGGCGACCGCCCGCCTACGCACAGGAGACACGAGCATGACGGCAACCGGACCGGACGTGCGCGCGGATGCCGCGCGCCTGATCGACACCGTGGCCGCGGGCGGCGTGGCCGTGTTCCCGGTCGATGTCGGCTACGCCATCGTCGGCAACGCGGAGGCGGCGATCGCGCGCATCTTCGCGGCCAAGAAGCGCAGCTTCGAGAAGGCCTGCGGCATGTTCAGCAACCGCGACATGCTGGTCAACCTGTCGCGCCTGGACGAGCGCTCGATCGCGATCGTCGACGCGGTGACGGCCAGGCACGGCCTGCCGTTCTCGGTGGTGGTGCCCTACAAGGTCGACCATCCGTTCTTCGCCGGCCTCTCGCCGCTGACGCGTGAACGCTCCTCGCGCGGCGACACCATCGACATGCTGCTCAATGCCGGTGCGCTGCACGACGAGATCGCGCGCCTGGCCTGGGCGCGCGGCCTGCCGGTGCTGGGCTCCTCGGCCAACACTTCTCTCACCGGCAGCAAGTACAAGCTCATGGATGTCGAGGCGCCGGTGCGCGCGGCGGCCGACCTCGTGATCGACTACGGCGACACCAAGTATTCGCACCCGGCCGGCATGGGCAGCTCGATCATCGCGCTGCCGAGCCTGCAGCCGATCCGGCGCGGCATCGCCTTCGACCGCATCTGCGACATCATCCGCGACGAGTTCGGCGTCGACCCGCGCGGGCCCGGCTAGACACGCGTCAGCCGCCGGCGACGAAGGGCTGATCCGTGCGGAATTTCGGCGACAGCAGCACCGGCGCGTCGCGGGTCACCAGCACCATGTCCTGCAGGTGCCAGAAGTTCACGTGCGGCTCGAGCGCCAGCACCATGCCCTCCTCGAGGACATGCTCGCTCCTGCGCCGCAGGATCGGCTCCTGCTGGTGCCACCAGGTGCCGACGCTGTGGCCGATCAGCATGTGGTGGTCGGGCCAGCCCGCCTTGCGATACTCGCCCATGGTGAACGCCCAGAGGTCGTGCACGCGCTCGCCGGCACGGCAGCGCTCGATCACCCTGCGGTGCACGTCGAGATTGATCGCATAGTCGCGCCGCTGTTCCGCCGTGGGCGGGCCGACGATCACGGTGCGCGACTGGTGGCCGGGGTAGCTCTGCAGGTAGGCGACGTAGTCGGTGCGGATGGCGTCGCCGCGCTCGATCACCATGTCGCTTTCGCCGCCGTAGGGCACCGTGTTGCGGAACACGTTGAGGATGCCGTGCGCCCACTCGAAGCCCAGGCGCAGGCACGTGCCCATCATGTCGGCATGCACCTTGCGCTCGGTGTCGCCGGGCCGGATCCGCGCGAACGTCTCGAGATAGGCGTCGTCGAGCAGGTCGGCAGCGCGGCGGATCTGCTCGACCTCGGCCGGCGTCTTGATCCAGCGCACCCGGTCCATCAGGGCCGTGCACTCGGCCATGCGCATCGACGGCAACGCCCGCGCGATCGCCTCCCAGTGCGCGGCGCTGAAATAGTCCTTCTCGAAGCCGACCCTGGCGGCCGCCAGCCCGGCGTCGCGCAGCACCTGCGCCAGGGCGTCCTGCGGCGAGTCGACGTAGGCCTCGTAGAGCACGATGTCGTCGATCCAGCCGTCGCGCTCGGCCAGCCCGGCGGCGATCTTGTTGGCGACGATCACCGGCCGGCCGTTGCGCGGCCAGACCAGCACCACCGGCCGGGTCGAGTCGGTGAGGTCGACGTGGCGCTGCAGCGTGCCCGGATAGACCACGCCCGACAGGTAGGCGAAATTCTGGCCCGAGCGCAGCACCAGGGCGTCCAGCCCCTCGGCGTCCATGAGCGCATTCAGGCGCGCGAGATTGGCGATGTTGGTGCGTCTGGCCATACCCTACTCCGGCAGAATGCCCGCTGCCTTGATGATGCGGGCGAACTTCTCGTGATCGGCGCGCAGCATCGCGCCGTACTGTTCCGGCGTCGCGACAAACGGCTCCAGCCCTTGCGCGGCGACCTTGTCGCGGAAATCGGCGGTCGCGAGGATCCTGGCGACCTCGGCGTGGATGCGCTCGACGGCCGCGCGCGGCGTGCCGGCGGCGGCCAGCAGGCCGAACCACAGGCCGACATCCATGCCCGGCAGGCCGGCCTGGGCGAAGGTCGGCACCCGCGGATCGCTCAGCGGTGTCTCGCCGGAGATCGCCAGCGCGCGCAGCCGGCCTGCCTTGACGTTGCCCAGCACCGTCGCCGGGGTCTGGAACGACAGCTGCGCCTGGCCGCCCATCACGTCGGCCACCGCCGGCGCGGCCCCCTTGTACGGAATGTGCACCAGCTTCACCCCGGCCAGGCTGTTGAACATCTCCGTGGCCAGCTGGTTGAGCGAACCACCGGGTGCCGCGCTGTTGAGCGCGCCGGGCCTCGTCTTCGCGAGGGCGATGAATTCCTGCACGCTCGCCGCCGGCAGCGCGGGATTGACCACCAGCATGAGCCCGGTGCGCGCGAGGGTCACGACCGGGGCGAAATCATTGATCGAGTGAAACGGCAGGGCGGCCTTCGACAGGTGCGGCACCAGCACGTGGGAATTGCCGGGCAGGAGCAGCGTGTGGCCGTCGCGCTCGGCGGCGAGCAGCGCCTGCGACGCGATCACCGTGTTGCCGCCGGGCCGGTTGTCGACCACCACCTGCTGTCCGAGTGCCTCGCCCAGCTTCGGCGCCAGCAGGCGGCCGAGGATGTCGTTGGTGCCGCCCGGCGAGAACGGGATGATGATGCGCACCGTCTTCGCGGGAAACGCACCCTGCGCACGTGCCGCACCGCCAGGCACGAGGAGGGCGGCGAGCAGCAGGCACACTGGCAACGCAGGTCGTTTCATCCCGGGCTCCTTGGCGACGTTTGGGGGCGGTGCATGAAGTTATACAATGAATCGGTCCGCGCTCAGGGACGTGGCGACGAGGATGACGGGACAGGACGACTCCGCGGGGACGGCAGCGTGATCGCACGCGCTGCCCGCCCCGGCTCGCCGCGTACGGGCGGCGAGGGGTCGCGCTGCGGCCGGCGTCGCGCCGGAGGGAATCCATGACATTCGAAATCCGCTGGGAACGCGACGACTACTCGCGCATCCCGTTCCACCTCTACCACGACGAGGAAGTCTACGCGCTCGAGATGGAGCGCATCTTCCGCGGCCCGTGCTGGAGCTACCTGTGCCTGGAAGCCGAGATTCCCAATCCGGGCGACTACCGCACCACCTGGGTCGGCGACACGCCGGTGGTGGTCTCGCGCGCCACGGCGGAGGCCGGCGGCGCGATCCACGCGTTCGTCAACCGCTGCGCGCACCGCGGCGCGCAGATCGTGCGCAAGACCCACGGCAACGCCGCCGAGCACGTCTGCATCTATCACCGCTGGTGCTACCGCACCGACGGCGAGCTGATCGGCATCCCGTTCCGCCGCGGCCTCAAGGGCGAGGGCGGCATGCCGAAGGACTTCGACATGGCGGCCGCCTCGCCGCAGCGCCTCAAGGTGGCCAACGTCAGCGGCATGTTGTTCGGCACTTTCTCGGACGACGCCGAGCCGATCGAGGATTACCTCGGCGAGTTCGGCACGGGCATGGTCAGGCGCTTCTTCCACAAGCCGATCAGGATCCTCGGCTACTCGCGGCAGCTGATCCGCGGCAACTGGAAGCTCTACGCGGAGAACCTGCGCGACACCTACCACGCGAGCCTGCTGCACGAGTTCTTCGTCACCTACGGCGTCGATCGCGCCACGCAGAAGGGCGGCGTCAAGATGGACGCGCGCCATCGCCACAACATGAACCACGCCTACACCGCCACCGACACCCAGGCGGACGCGCAGGCCGCGTACGCGGGCACCGCCGGGGTCAAGCTCGACCGCATGCGCCTGACCGACACCAAGCTCCTCCAGCACACCCCCGAGTTCGCCGACCGCATGAACCTGGCGGCGCCGACCTTCTTCCCCAACGCGCTCCTGATCCAGATCAACCACTCGCTCGGCACGCGCCAGATCCGGCCCAAGGGGGTCGACGCCGTCGAGGTGTTCCAGACCCTGTTCGGCTTCGCCGACGACACCGAGGAGCAGACCCGCCATCGCCTGATCTCGGCCAACCTGGTCGGGCCGGCCGGATTCGTCAGCATGGAGGACGGCGAGGCGATCGAGATCATCCAGAAGGCGACGAGGAACGAGCGCCAGGCCACCAACATCATCGAGATGGGCGGGCGCGGTGCGATCAGCGACCTCGCGCACCGCGTCACCGAGACGCCGGTGCGCGGCTTCTGGTCCTACTGGTCCGAACTGATGGGCGTCGAGGCCCCGGGAGGCGTGCGATGATCCCCGCCGAGGTGCGCCACGCCGCCGCCGACCTGATGGCCGAGTACGGCCTGCGCATCGACGAGGACCGGCTCGAGGACTGGGTCGAGCTATTCGACGAGGCCTGCGACTACAAGGTGGTGATCCGCGAGAACGTCGAGCAGGGCCTGCCCAACGTGCTGATGTGGTGCGACAACAAGAACATGCTGCGCGACCGCATCGCCTCCTACCGCGACGTCAACGAGTACAACCTGCACTGGGACCGCCACGTCATCGGCCCGCTGCGCCTCGGCGGCGGCGCGGACGGGGTGTGGACCATCGAGGCCGCCTACACCCTGGTGCAGACCGACCTCGAAGGCGTGTCGCGCCTGTTCTCCGCGGGGCGCTACCTGGTCGAGTTCGTGCTCGCCGGCGCGGCGGCGCGCATCCGCTCGGCGAAGGTGATCGCCGACACCGGCCTGATCCCGACCCTGCTGGCCACGCCGATCTGAGGCGCGCGCCCTACCAGGCGTTGTAGCCGCCGTCGACCAGCAGGTCGGCCCCGGTCATGAAGCTCGAGGCGTCCGAGGCCAGGAACAGCGCGGCCGGCGCCAGTTCGCGCGGCAGGCCCAAGCGGCCCAGCACGTGCTTGGGCCCGAAGCGCGCGCGCGCCTCGTCCATCGTCGCGGTGCGCAGCAGCATGCGCGCGGTCTCGACCGCGCCCGGCGAGAGCGTGTTGACGCGGATGTTCTGCGCCGCATGGTCCATCGCCATCACCTTGGCCATCTGGATCAGCGCGCCCTTGCTCGCGCAATAGGCGACGCGGCCGGGCGCGCCGACCGATCCCATCTGCGAGGCGATGTGGATCACCGACCCGCCGCCGGCGCGCGCGATGTGCGGGATCGCCCACTTGCTCATCAGGAACGCGCCGCCGACATTGGTCGCGAAGACCGCGTTCCACGCCGCGAGGTCGTAGTCGAGCACGCTGCCCGACGGGTCGCTGCCGGCCGCGCCATTGACCAGCACGTGCAGGGCGCCGAACTCCGCGGCGGCGCGCTCGACCGCCGCGCGCGTCGCGCTGTCGGAGGCGACGTCGCACGCGATCGCGAGCGCCCGGCCGCCGGCGCCGGTGATCTCCGCCGCCGTCGCGGCGGCCGCGGCGGCGTCAAAGTCGACGCAGGCGACCGCGGCGCCCGCCTCCGCGTAGGCGCGGCAGATGGCGCGGCCGATGCCGCCGCCGGCGCCGGTGACGATCGCGCCCTTGCCGGTGAGCAGGAATGACTCGAGGGTGCCCATGCTGGTCTCCGTGTGCGGTTGCCGCGCGGCGGCGGTTCCCTGGGATCGCCGCGCTGCCGGCGGCGGTTCATCGAAGCCGCCGCGCCGCCGGCGCCGTGTTCGCCCGCTACTTGCGTCCGAGGTAGGCTTCCTTGACCCGTTCGTCCTGCTTCAGCGCCGCGCAGGTGTCGTGGGCGATGATCGTGCCGGTCTGCATCACGTAGCCGCGGTGCGCGGTCTCCAGCGCATAGCGGGCGTTCTGCTCGACCAGCAGCACGCTGGTGCCGGCCCGGTTGATCGCGACGATGCTGCGGAAGATCTCCTGCACGATGATCGGCGCGAGCCCGAGCGACGGCTCGTCCAGGCACAGCAGCACCGGCTCCGACATCAGCGCGCGCGACAGCGCGAGCATCTGCTGCTCGCCGCCGGACAGGGTGCCGGCGCGCTGCCCGGCGCGCTCGCGCAGCCGCGGGAAGGTGTCCATCATGCGCTCGATCAGGGCATTGACCTTCGCCTTGTCGCCGCGGTGGCGGAACCCGCCCATCTCCAGGTTCTCGCGCACCGAGAGGAACGGAAACACCCGCCGGCCCTCGGGCACCAGCGCGATGCCGGCGAGGAGCCGCTCGTGCGAACGCATGCGGGTGACGTCTTCGCCGCGAAACAGGATGCGCCCGCGGCGCGGCCGCATCGCGCCGGCGACCCCGCGCAGCGTCGTCGACTTGCCGGCGCCGTTGGCGCCGATCAGGGTCACGATCTCGCCCGCGGCGACCTCGAAGCTGATGTCGCGGCAGGCGGCGACGTCGCCGTAGGCGAGTTCGAGTCCCTCGACCGCGAGCAGCGCGCCCATCAGGCCGCGACCCCGCCGACGAACTCCCCGCCCAGGTAGGCCTCGATCACCTGCGGGTTGTCCTGCACCTCGCGCGGCTTGCCCTGGAACAGGTACTCGCCGTGGTCCATGACGAAGACGTGGTCGGCGACGTTCATCACCAGGTCCATGTTGTGCTCGACCACGACGACGGTGATGCCGCGCGCGCGGATGTCGATCAGGCGCTGCAGCAGGAAGCCGACCTCGGCCGAATTCAGGCCGGCCGCGGGCTCGTCGAGCATGAACAGCTTCGGGCCGGTGGCCAGCGCGCGCGCGATCTCGAGCATGCGCTGCTGGCCGTAGGCGAGCGCGCCGGCGCGCTCGAACGCGCGGTCGGCCAGCCCGACGAACTCCAGCAGCGCCATGCCTTCCTCGCGGCAGCGCGTCCAGTCGCGCCAGAACGCGGCGGCCGGCAGCAGGTACTGCCAGGCCGGGATCCGATGATGGATGTGAAAGCCGGCGAGCACGTTGTCGAGCAGCGTGAGCTGCTTGAACAGGCGGATCTTCTGGAAGGTGCGCGCCAGCCCCAGGCGCACGCGGCGGTGCGCCGGCAGGCCGACCAGTTGCCGGCCGGCGAACAGCAGCTCGCCGGAATCGGGCTGGTAGGTGCCCGACAGCAGGTTCATGAGCGTCGACTTGCCCGCGCCGTTCGGGCCGATCACCGCGAAGATCGCGCGCTCGGGCACCGCCAGCGAGATGCCCTCGACCGCGCGCACCCCGCCGAAGCTCTTGCGCAGGGCCCGGGCTTCGAGCAGCGCGGTCATGCGCGCGGCCCGCCTTGGGCCCGGCGCGCCACGAGCGCGCGCGCGGCCTGGACGATGCCGCCGGGCATGAACAGGACCACGAGCGTGAGCGCGACGCCGTAGACCATCAGGCGCAGGTCGCCGAAGCCGCGCAGCAGTTCCGGCAGGAAGGTCAGCACCACCGCGCCGATCACCGGCCCGATCATGGTTCCCATGCCGCCGACGATGACCATCGCCAGCATGGTGAAGGACTCGACGATGTTGAACGCGTCCGGCACCAGGGTGCCGACGAAGCCCGGATAGAAGCAGCCGGCCATCCCGGCGATCGCGGCGGACAGCCCGAAGGAGAACGCCTTCCAGCGCGCGCTGTCGACCCCCAGCGACGCGGCCGAGATCTCGTCCTCGCGGATCGCACGCAGGGTCTCGCCGATCGGCGAGCGCACAAGGTTGTCGAGGACCAGGTAGACCAGCAGCGCGAGCCCGGCGACAAGGTAGAACAGCGCCGCCTGGTTGCCGAAGCTGATCTCCGGCAGCCCGGGCAGCGCGACCGGCGGCGGCGGCATGATGCCGTAGATGCCGCGCACGCCCTTGGTCACGCTCTCCCAGTTGATCAGCACCTGGTAGACGATCACCGCGAATCCCAGCGAGGCGATGCCGAGGTAGTGGCCGCGCAGCCGCGCCGCGAACGCGGCCAGCAGCAGCCCGACCACGCCGGCGGCGAGCACCGCCGCGGCGGCGGCGAGCCAGAAGTTCCAGCCATGGCTCTTCAGGAGCACGGTGGTCACGTAGGCGCCGATGGCGAAGAAGCCCGACTGGCCCAGGCTCAGCTGGCCGGTGTAGCCGATCACCAGGTTGAGCGACATCGCCAGCAGCACGTTCATCGCGCACACCACGAGGATGCCGCGCCAGTAGGGCGTGCCGAGCACGATCGGCAGGAGCGCGATGACCACGAGCGCGCCCGCATAGGCGGGCCAGCGCACCGGCCGCCTGAGCGCCGCGGCGACCGCGCTCACCGGGCCGCCCTCGCCACGCCGGGCGACGACCGGCGCGCGCGGCGCCGCGCCGCCGTCGGCCGCGCGCACCGGCACGCTCACACGTTCTCCTCGCGCCGCTCGGCGATGAGGCCCGTGGGCCGCACCACCAGCATGACCAGCAGCAGCACGAACACCACCAGGTCGATCACGCCCGAGCCCAGGTACTGCACGGTGAAGGCCTCGATGATGCCGACGAGGATGCCGGCGATGATCGTGCCCTCCATGTTGCCGAAGCCGCCGATGATGACGATCGCGAACGCCTTGACGATGACGCTGGCGCCGGCGAAGGGCGTGAGCACGATCACCGGGCCGAGCAGCGCGCCGGCCATGCCCGCCAGCGCCGAGGCGATGACGATCGTGAGCGCGATCAGGAAGTTCTCGTTGATGCCCATCAGCCCGGCGGTCTCGCGGTCCTGCGAGACCGCGCGCAGCGCCTTGCCGAGGAAGGTGAACTTCATGAACGCATACAGGCCGCCGATGGCGAGCGCGGCGACGATCACCACGAGCACGCTCTGCTGCGAGAAGAAGATCCGGCCCAGGCG
Organism: Burkholderiales bacterium; assembly: GCA_016790695.1. Classification (GTDB taxonomy): domain Bacteria; phylum Pseudomonadota; class Gammaproteobacteria; order Burkholderiales; family JAEUOS01; genus JAEUOS01. The sequence continues at coordinate 124,750 of JAEUOS010000063.1, read as the reverse complement.
GATGGTGTGCTGGGCGAACGGCGAGTCGAACTGGAACGGGATCGGGCCGAACAGCGCGAGCTGGCCGTTCTCGAGCAGCACCGAGACGCCGATGGTGGCGATCAGCGGCCGCAGTTCGTCGCCGCGGTTGCGCAGGGGGGCGAACACCGCCGCGTTGACCACGAGGCCCAGCAGCGCGCCCGCGCCGAGCGCCGCGACGATCGACAGCAGGTAGCCGGTGGTGTCCGGCAGGCCCAGCCACTTCGTGGCCCACCGGGTGGCGACGAAGAAGGCGGCGAACGCGCCGACGGTGACGAAGTCGGCATGGGCGAAGTTGATCTGGTTCATCACCCCGTAGATCAGGGTGAGCCCCAGCGCCACCAGCACATACAGGCAGCCGAGGTAGATGCCGTTGATGGTCTGCTGCGTGAAGAGCAGGAGAAGGTCGGTCACGGGGAAGGGGCCGGTTCCGTCGCGAGGCCCGGCATGGACGGGGAACGACGCGCCGGCGGCGGCCGGCGCGGCGCGTCCCCGGCGGGGCCGTCTACCAGTTGAGGCTCTTCCAGGACAGGTCGGGCTGGGTCTCGACGAAGTGGATCACCGACAGGTCCGAGTTCTGGCCCTTGGCGTCGAAGGTGATCTTGCCGGTCGTGACCTCGACCTCGCGCATCTTCGAGAAGCGGTCGCGCAGCGACTCCGAATCCTTGGCGCCGCGGCGTACCGCCTCGGCGATCAGGAGGATGGTGTCGTAGGCGTGCGCGTTGATGTGCGTGGGCGTCTTGTCGGCGCCGTACTTGGCGCGGAACGCCGCGTTGAAGTCCGTGACCATCTTGCGCTTCTCGGTCGGGTCGAACTGCACGATGCGGATGTAGCCCACCGCGGCCTGCCCGGCCTTGGCGTCGTAGCCCCAGGGAAGCCAGATCGAGCCCATCTGGATCGCGCTGCCGCCGCCGCCCTTGACCACCTTGGCCTGCGCGAGCGCCTGCGACAGGCGCACCTGCTGGCCCTCGAGGCCGAAGGTCGGCAGCACGTCGACCTTGCCCATCGCGGCGATGCGCGTGGCGATCGGCGTGAAGTCGTTGACGTCGCGCCCGAAGTCGATGCGCCCGACGATCTTGCCGCCCGCGGCCTCGAACGCCTTGGCGAAGCCGTCGGCGTTGTCGACGCCGGCGTTGGTCTTCTCGTGCAGCAGCACGGCGGTGCGCGCGCCGAGCTTGGTGAAGGCGTTGCGCCCGAGCGGCTCGCCCTGCTGCTGCGCGTTGGGGAAGATGCGGAAGACGTACTTGTAGCCCGATTCGGTGAGCTGGTTGGTGGCCGAGCCGGCGTTGAGCATCGGCACCTTGGCCTGCTCGAGGATCGGCGCGATCGCCAGCGAGGCGTCGGAGCATTCCTCGCCGACCACGATGTGCGGCTTGAACTGCTCGAGCACGCGCTTGACCGTGTTGGTCGCCTGCAGCGGGCTGCAGGCCGAATCCTCGTACTGCACCTGGATGCGGAAGCCGTTGACGCCGCCGCCGCGGTTGACCTGCTCGAGGGCCAGCTCGATGCCCTCCTTGCCCTGCACGCCGAAGTAGGACGCGGGGCCGGAGATCGGCATCAGCACGCCGACGCGGATGACGTTCTGCGCCGCGGCGGGCACGGCCGTCGCGAGCGTCACCGCCAGCGCGGCGAGCTTCAAAGCGGGAAAGCGCAACATGGGTCTGCTCCTTGAGGTTCGGTCCTGCGTTCGGCCCTGCATTCCGCGCCGGCCTGCCTGATCCGGCGACGGCCTGCCCGATCGCGCATGTCGCGCATGCGCGATCCTGCGATTGCGCGTCGGGCGTGCGTCGGGCATGCGCCGGGCACGCCTGAACGGCTCAGATTACCCGAGGTCTCGGTCGCCCGCAAGGCAGCGTCGCGGCGGCCGTCCCGCCGCCCGTACAATGCGCCGACGCCGACGCGGACCGGCGCGGCCGGCGGCGCGCCGGTCCGCGTCGCGCCGCTCCGCGTCGGCCTCGTCCTCCGCCATGCCCCTGATCGGCCTCATCTCGGATACCCACGGACTGCTGCGCCCCGAGGCGCTTGCGGGACTCGCCGGGTGCGACCACATCCTCCATGCCGGCGACATCGGCGCACCGGAGGTGCTCGAGCGCCTCGCCGGCGTCGCGCCGGTCACCGCGGTGCGCGGCAACAACGACATCGGCGCCTGGGCCGGCACGCTGCCCGAGGCGATCACGCTCGACCTGTTCGGCCTCGCGATTCACCTGCTGCATGACCGCGCGGCGCTCGCGATCGATCCGGCGCGCGTCGACGTGGTGGTCTGCGGCCATTCGCACCGGCCGTCGATCCGCGACGCGGGCGGCGTGCTCGAGGTCAACCCGGGCAGCGCGGGACCCCGGCGCTTCCGGCTGCCGGTCAGCATCGCGCTGCTTGCGGTCACGGCGGGCCGCGGATCGGCGCGACTGGTGGCGCTCGACGCTTCCGCCGTCGCGGGCGCGCCGGCGCAGCCGCGATGACCGCGGAACCCTTCGCTTGGCGCGACTTCGTCCTGCGGCGCGCGCGCATCCTCGCGCTTCTGTGCGCCGCGGGGCTGCTGCTGCCGGTCGCCTGCGCGCTGCTGCCGGCGCAGTCCGGCGGCACCCTCGCGTGGCTCATCGACCTCGCGTGCCACTGGCAGTGGCTGTACGCCGCAGGCCTGGTCGCCTGCACGCTCGTCACGGCGCTCGCCTTCCGCTGGTGGCTGCTGCTGCTGCCGCTGGCGGCGCTGCCCTGGTTCTCCGCCGCGCCGCGCCTGGCCGCCGCCGAGCCGGGCACGCCCGATCTGGTCGTGGCGAGCGCCAACGTGCAGTGGCAGACCGGCGACGTCCGGCCTCTCGCGCGCTGGCTCGCCGACGAGGCGCCCGACGTGGTCGTGGTCATCGAGGTCTCGCCGGCCTTCGCGCAGGAGCTCGCGCGCCTGGCTGCCTACCCGCATCGCCACCTGGTGCCGCGCGAGGATCCGTTCGGCATCGCGCTCCTGTCGCGCCACCCGCTCCTCGCCGCCGCCACCGTGCGCGACGCCGACGGCCTGCCGCACATCGAGGCGCGCATCGCCTGGCAGGGGCGCGTCGTGTCGGTGCGCGCCGCGCATCCGATGCCGCCGCTGGCGGCCGAGCACCACCTGGCGCGCAACGCCAAGCTCGCGCACTGGGCACGCGCCGCGGCGGCGGCGCGGCTGCCGGCGATCGTCGCCGGCGACCTCAATGCGACGCCGTGGTCGACCGCCTTCAACGAGCTCGACGGCCTCGGACTGCGGCGCACCACCGGCCTCGCGCCCACCTGGCCGGCCGCGCTCGGCGGCGTCGTCGGCATCCCGATCGACCACGTGCTGGCCTCGCCGCACTGGCGCCTAGTGGCGGGCGGGGTCGGGCCGGATCTCGGCTCGGACCACCTGCCGGTGCTTGCGCGCCTGCGCCTGACGCTCCCGGCGCCGGCCGTGCCTTGAGCGCGACGGCGCGCGTCCGATGCCGAGCCGCGACCCGCGGCGCGCGCCAGGCCGCGACCGGGCGCCACGCGCGCGGTCGCTCCGTGCTAGTCTCGCCGCCACGCGCCGTCGCGGCGCCCGCGTGACGCGCCGCCCGCTCTCCCCTCACTTCTCGACAGGGACCCGCAATTGAGACCGAACCGCATCAAGCAGCTCTGGAACGAAGGCAAGCCGGTGGTGTTGGGCTGGCTGTCGATCTCGCACACCTTCACGGCCGAGGTGATGGCGCGCCAGGGCTTCGACGCCCTGTGCATCGACCTGCAGCACGGCACCAACAACATGACCGACCTGATCCCGATGCTGCAGGCGATCTCGCAGACCGACACCGTGCCGGTGGTGCGCGTGCCCTGGAACGATGCAGCGACGATCATGAAGGCGCTCGACTACGGCGCCTATGCGGTCATCGTGCCGATGGTCAGCACCGCCGAGGAGGCCGCGCGCGCGGTCGCCGCCTGCCGCTACCCGCCGGTCGGCATGCGCTCGTCCGGCCCGATCCGCGGCCTGCAGTACGGCGGCCCGGACTACCTCGCGAAGGCCGACGGCGAGATCGTCGTCATCGCCATGGTCGAGACCAGGGAGGGCCTGGCCAACCTCGACGCGATCTGCTCGACGCCCGGACTCGATGCGATCTACATCGGCCCGTCCGACCTCTCGTTCGCGCTCGGCCTGCCGCCGAAGATGGACAACACCGACCCGCTGCACCTGGAGACCTGCAACCGGATCCGCGACGCGGCCCACCGGCACGGCAAGAAGGCCTGCATGCACACCATGAGCGCGGCCTTTGCGGCCGACGCGCTGAAGCGCGGCTTCGACCTCGTCATGCTGACCTCCGACATCAACTCGATGGTCGCCGGCGTGCGCAAGCAGCTCGACGACCTCAAGGCCGCACGCGCCTGAGCGCCCGGGGAGACACGTCATGCGCGACCTGCTGCGCCGCCTCACCGCCGCCGTCCTGCTCCTCGGCGCCGCCGCGCTCCAGGCGCAGGACTGGCCGACCCGGCCCCTGCGCATCGTCGTGCCCTACGCGGCCGGCGGCAACACCGACGCCATCGCGCGGCTGCTGGCGCCGCGCCTGGCCGAGGCGCTGGGCCAGGGCGTCACGGTGGAGAACCGCGCCGGCGGCGGCGGCGTGATCGCGACCGAGTTCGTCGCCAAGGCGGCGCCGGACGGCTACACGCTGCTCATGTCCTCGACCGGACCGCACGTGGTGATGCCGGCGCTCTCGCCGAAGATCCCGTTCGACCCGGTGCGCGACCTGGCGCCGGTGTCCAATGTCGGCAGCAACGCGCTGGTGCTGCTGGTCCATCCGACGGTGCCGGCGAAGAGCGTTGCCGAGCTCGTTGCGCTGCTCAAGCGCGAGCCCGACAAGTGGGCGATCGGCTCCGGCGGCGTCGCCTCGACCACCCACATGTCCGGCGAGATGTTCAAGGCGATGGCCGGGGTGTCGATGACCCACATCCCGTTCAAGGGCGGCGCGCCGCTCGCGGTGGCGGCGCTCGCCGGCGACGTGCCGATCTCCTTCAACAACATGTTCGACGCCCTGCCGCACATGAAGACCGGCAAGCTGCGCGGCCTCGCGGTCACCAGCGCGCGGCGCCAGCCGTCCGCGCCCGAGCTGCCGACGATCGCCGAGTCCGGCCTGCCCGGCTACGAGTCCGGCCCCTGGAACGGCATCGTCGCGCCGGGGCGCACGCCGCCGGAGATCGTCAACCGCCTGTCGGCCGCGATCCAGCGCATCGTGCGCGAGCCGGCATTCCAGTCGCGCCTGGCCGACATCGGCTCGGTGGCGATCGGCGACACGCCCGAGCAGTTTCGCGCCACCATCGCCGCGGAGCTCGCGCGCTGGGCCAAGGTGGTCAGGGACTCCGGCACCAAGCTCGAGTAGGAGCGCGGACATGACCGAGCGCACGCAGGTCGGCATCGTCGGCGCCGGCCCGGCCGGCCTGCTCCTGTCGCACATGCTGCACCTGGCCGGCGTCGAGTCGGTGGTGTTCGAGCGCGGCAACCGCGAGCACGTCGGCACGCGCCTGCGCGCGGGCGGCCTCGAGCACGGCGCCGTCGCGCTGCTCGAGCGCGTCGGCCTGGGCGCGCGCATGAGGAAGCTCGCCCTGTCGGTTGCCGCGACCGATTTCCGCTTCGACGGGTGCGGCCATCGCGTCGATTTCCGCGCCATCACCGGGCATCCGTTCACCATCTACCCGCAGTACGAGATCGTCTCCGACCTGCTCGAGGCGCGCGCGGCGGCCGGCGGGGAGGTGCGCTTCGACACGCCGGTGCGGCGCATCGACGGCCTCGAGAGCGCGCGCCCGGTGATTCACTACGAGGCGGGCGGCAGCGTGCGCCGCCTCGAATGCGACTTCATCGCCGGCTGCGACGGCTACCACGGCGTGTGCCGCCAGGCGATCCCGGCAAGCGTGCAGCGGGTCTTCGAGGAGAACTATCCGTTCGGCTGGCTCGGCATCCTGGCCGAGGTCGCGCCGCCGTCGCTGGAGGTGGCCTATGCCTGCCACGAGCGCGGCTTCGCGATGCAGAGCTTCCGCGCCCCGACCATCAGCCGCATGTACCTGCAGTGTCCGCCGGACGACCGCGCCGACAACTGGTCCGACGAGCGCATCTGGAGCGAGCTCGCGCTGCGGCTCGACGTGCCCGACCGGCCGCCGGTCGCGCGCGGGCCGATCGTGCAGAAGAGCGTGACGGCGATGAAGAGCTTCGTGGTCGAGCCGCTGTCCTACGGCACGCTGTTCCTGGCCGGCGACGCCGCGCACATCGTGCCCCCGACCGGCGCCAAGGGCCTCAATTCGGCGATGGCCGACATCGCGCTGCTCGCCCCCGCGTTCGCCGCGTTCTACCGGACCGGCCGCCGCGAAGGCCTCGACGGCTACTCCGCCGCCTGCTTGCGGCGCACCTGGCAGGTGCAGCGCTTCGCCGCGGAAATGTGCACGCTGTTGCACCGGTTCCCGGGCGCCAGCGACTACGCGTGGCGCCTGCAGCGCGAAAAGCTCGCGTACATGACCGGCACGGCGACCGGCATGCGCACCTATGCCGAGAGCTTCGTCGGGCTGCCGTTCGAGCCGTGATCACGCCCCGCCAACCAGCCACGAGGGATCCGACGCCATGAAATTGCACGACCGCATCATCGTCATCACCGGCGCCGCCAGCGGCATCGGGCGCGCGCTCGCGCTGCGCTTCGCCGGCGAGCACCCGAAGGGGCTGGTCCTGGCCGACCTGCCGCGCCAGGGCGCCGCGCTCGAGGCGCTCGCCCGGGACCTGGGCGCCGGCATCGACGGCCGTGCCGCGGTGGCGGCGATCGCCGTGCCCTGCGACGTCGGCAGCGAGGCCGGCGTCAAGGCGCTCGTCGCCGCTGCCGAGGCGCGCTTCGGGCACATCGACGTGTTCTGCTCCAACGCCGGCATCATCCGCGACGGCACCGAGGACGCGCCGGATGCCGAGTGGACGCTCTCCTGGCAGGTGCACCTGATGGCGCACGTCTATGCGGCGCGCGCGGTCGTGCCCGGCATGCGCGCGCGCGGCGGCGGTTACCTGCTCAACACCGCGTCGGCCGCGGGCCTGCTGACCTCGCTGCCCTCGGCCACCTACGCGGTCACCAAGCACGCGGCGATCGCCTTCGCCGAGTATCTCGCCATCCATCACGGCGACGCCGGCATCCGCGTCTCGGTGCTGTGCCCGCAGGCGGTCGACACGCCGATGATCCAGGGCCGGTCGGGCTCCGCGGCGGCCGCCAACGACGGCGTCATGTCGCCCGAGGCGCTGGCGGACTGCGTCGTCGCCGGCATCGACGCCGAGACCTTCCTGATCCTGCCGCACCCGCAGGTGCTCGACTACTTCCAGCGCAAGGCGCAGGGGTACGACCGCTGGCTCGCCGGCATGCGCAAGTTCGCCGCCCGCCTGGGGGTCAAGCGGGCGATCTGAACGCCGCGCGCGCAGGCGGCGCGTCGCCTCACTCGCCGCCTCACTTGCCGCGAAACACCGCCTTGCGCTTCTCGACAAAGGCCGCGCGCCCCTCGAGCGCGTCGGCCGAGGTGCGCACCTGGGCCTGCACCGCGATCTCGCGCTGGAACTGCTCGTGATAGGTCGAGAACTCGCTCTGCTCGATCAGGCGCCGCGTCTCGACCAGCGCGCGCGTCGGGCCCGCGGCCAGGCGCGCCGCCAGCGCCAGCGCGCCGGCGCGCAGGTCGGCGTCGGGAAACACCTCGCGCACCAGCCCCCACTCCCGGGCCCGCGCCGCGTCGAGCGGTTCGTTGAGGAACATCATCTCGAGCGCGCGCTGCCGGCCGACCAGGCGCGGCAGCAGCCAGGTCGACCCGAGGTCGGGCACCAGGCCGATGCGGCTGAACACCTGGATGAACGACGCGCTCTGCGCGGCGACGATCATGTCGCCCGCCATCGCCAGGCTCATGCCGCCGCCCGCGGCCACGCCGTTGACCGCGACCACCACCGGCACCCGGCAGGCGCGCAAGGCCTGGAAGGCCGGCCAGTAGAGCCGCATCACCGAGGCGGCGATGTCGTCGCCGAGCGCCTCGAACGCTTTCAGGTTCTGGCCCGAGCAGAAGCCGCGGCCGGCGCCGGTGAGCACCAGCGCGCGCACCTGCGCATCGGCGGCGACCTCGCCGAGCGCCGCGGCGAGGTCGCCGAGCAGGTCGGGCGTCATCGCATTCAGGCTCGCGGGTTCGTCGAGCGTCAGGATCGCCACCGATCCCTCGCGTTCTCGTCTGACTCCTGCCATGTCGTGCCTCTCCCGTGCGGTTGGCGTACGCGCGTCAGCGCGCGTGGGTGACGCCGCCGTCGACGATCAGGGTCGAGCCGACCACGTAGTCGCCGGCGCGCGAAGCGAGGTAGATCGCCGCGCCCGCCATGTCCTCCATCGTGCCGATGCGGCCGGCGGGGATGCGCTTGACGACCTCGGCGGCGTTGTCGCGCGCGTCGCGGTTCATCTCGGAGGCGAAGGCGCCGGGCGCGATCGCCGAGACCGCGATGTTCTCCGGCGCGAGCTTCAGCGCCATGCGCCGCGTCAGCTGGATCAGGCCGGCCTTCGACGCCGCGTAGGAGTAGGTTTCCTGCGGATTGACCGAGATGCCGTCGATCGAGGCGATGTTGATGACCTTGGCGACATGCGTCCTGGCCGCGGCGCGCAGCAGCGGCGACAGCGCCTGGGTGAGGAAGAAGGGCGTCTTCATGTTGAGCGTCGCGACCTTGTCCCAGCCGGCCTCGGGAAAGTCGTCGAACGGCGCGCCCCAGGCGGCGCCCGCGTTGTTGACGAGGATGTCGAGGCGGCTCTCGCGCGCGCCGATCGCGTCGGTCAGCGCCTTCACCCCGTTCATCGACGAGACGTCCATCGGGATCGAGACGCAGGTGCCGAGCGCGGAGAGTTCGGCGGCGGTCCTGTCGCAGGCCTCCGCCTTGCGCGCCGAGATGTAGACCCTGGCGCCGGCGCGCAGGAAACCCTCGGCGATCATGCGGCCGATGCCGCGCGAGCCGCCGGTCACCAGGGCGACGCGCCCTGCCAGGGAGAAGAGATCGTTCACGTCACGCACCTTCAACGTTGGGGAAAGGCACGATTATGGCCGAGCGCGGGGTCGACGGTCCTAGTCGAGCGAGACCTTCGCGCTGCGCACCACCTCGCCGTAGCGCCTGTGCTCGGCGGCCAGGAACGCCTGGAACTGCGCGGGCGGCAGCGGCGCCGGCTCGGTACCCTGCGCGGCGAGCCGATTGCGCAGCTCCGGCTGCGCCAGCGCGCGAGCGATCTCCTGACTCATGCGCTCGATCACCGCGGCCGGCGTGCCGGCCGGGGCCAGCACGCCCTGCCACCCGTAGACCACCATGTCGGGCAGGCCCGCCTCGCGCGCGGTGGGCACGTCCGGATAGGCGGGCGAGCGCGCTTCGCCGGTGGTGTAGATCGCGCGCAGGCGCCCGTCCCGGACGAACGACGTCATCACGTTGGCGCCGTCGATCATCAGATGCATGCGCCCGGCCACCAGATCGGCCACCGCCGGCGCGCTCCCCTTGTAGGGCACGTGGGTGAACTGGACGCCGGCCTGCAGCTTGAGCAGTTCGCCGGACAGGTGGTTGATGTTGCCGTTGCCGCCCGAGCCGAAGTTGAATTCGCCGGGCCTGGCGCGCAGCGCCGCCAGCAGTTGCGCGAGGTTGGTGATCGGCGAGGCGCTCGGCACCACCGCGACCAGCGGCTGCACGATCACGCGCGAGATCGGCGCGAAGTCCTTCAGGGTATCGAAGCCGAGCTTGGAATACAGCGCCGGATTGATCGCCAGGTTGCCGACATTGCCCATCAGCATCGTGTACCCGTCCGGCCGCGCGCGCGCGACGTACTCCATGGCGACGTTGCCGTTGGCGCCGGCACGGTTGTCGACCGCGACGCGCTGGCCCAGCTGCTCGGAGAGCCGGTCGGCAAGCTGCCGCGCGACGATGTCGACGCCGCCGCCGGGCGGGAAGCCGACCACCAGACTGATCGGCCGGTCCGGCCAGCCCTGGGCGAAGGCGCCCGCGGAAAGGGACAGGGCGGCGATCGCGCCGAAGATGCGCAAGGGATTCATGTTCCGGGTCTCCTCAGTCGGTAGCGCGCGAACATCTCGTCGGGCGCATCGTTGGCATGCATCAGCGCGGCGATCGACGCGCGCATCTGCGCGGCGAGCGCCGGGTCCTCGAGCGGCCGGCGCTGCGCCGGGTCGACGCCGAGATCGAACAGCGCGTCGTGGGCATCGATCAGCGGGTAGCGGCGCGTCATGTTGGCGGCCGCCTCCTTCTGCACCGGCAGGCGCCACACCGGATAGCCGCGCGTGAACGGCAGGCCGCGCACCACCTCCGCCGCGGCGAACTCGCCGGGCTCGAAGAAGCTGCGCATGTGCGACGGGCTCAGGGTGTACTGGAACAGGTCGGCCTCGAACGGTTCGCGCGGGTACAGGAAGTACGCGTGGTGCCCGTCGGTGTAATTGATCGCCGCCCCGAACTGGCCGAAGATGCATCCCGACGCGCGCACCGCGGCGCGCCCGCCGAGCGCCGGCACCAGGCTCCTGCCGGTGACCTCGGGCGGCACGGCGCGCCCGAAGATGTCGAGCACGGTCGGCATCAGGTCGATGGCCTGGGTGAGCGCGGCGCAGCGCCCGGGCGCATGGCCGCTGGCGGGCGGCGCGGCGATGGTCAGCGGAATGTGCGCGATCTCGTTGTAGAACGGCGGGCGGTTCTTGCCCAGGAGTTCCTTCTCGCCCAGGAGCAGCCCGTGGTCGGTCGACATGATGAGCCAGGTGTCGCGCCACAGGTCGTGACGGTCGAAGCAGTCGAGCAGCTGTCCGAGGTAATGGTCGCAGGCCGCGACCAGCGCATGGTAGTTGGCGCGCAGCGCGCCGAGCAGCGCGGGGTCGAGGTCGCAATGGCCGTAGGTCGGCCAGTCGAAGATCTTGCCGCCCAGCGCCTCGGGAAACGCGGCCAGGAAGCGCTCCGGCGCGAAGAACGGCTCGTGCGGATCGAAGCACTCCAGATGCAGGAACCAGTCGTCGCTGGCGTGGTGCGCGTCGAGGAAGCCGCGCGCCGCGTCGAAGCACTGCGCCAGCGGAAACGCGCCGGTGGCCTCGAGGTGCTCGCGATTGACGTAGTAGGGCAGCTTGGAATTGATGTCGGGCGAGAAATCATGCTGGCGCTCGTGGAAGCGCGCGGCGAAGCGCTCGCGCGCCGGGTCGAGCGGCGCCCTCCACTTGTCCTTCTCCTGGCCGCGGATGAACTCCCACGACGAATAGCGCCCGTGGAAGCCGGCGCCGCCGTCCTCGAAGTAGTGGTAGTGGTCGGTGATCAGGTGGGTGACGATGCCGCTGTCGCGCAGGATCGCGGCGAGCGAATGGTCGAACGGCTCGAGCGGCCCCCAGCCGCGATGCAGGAAGTTCAGGCGCCCGGTCTGGATGTCGCGCCGCGCCGGCATGCACGGCAGACTGCCGACGAAGTGGCGGTCGAACACCGTCGAGCGCGCGGCCAGGCGCGCGAAGTTGGGCGTGGCAACCGTTGCGCCGCCGTAGCAGGACAAGGCGTGGCGGTTGAGGGAGTCGAACAGCAGGAAGACGCATTTCATGGTCGCGCGAGTCTGCCCGGTCGGTTCCGAACGGTCAAGCGCAGGGTCCGGCCGCGACAGCGCGCGCCTCGGCCCGCGCCTCGGCGCCGGGCACGCGCGCCGTGCCCTACTCCGGACGGATGCCGAGGTCGGCGAACATCTTCCCCCAGAACGGCAGCGCCTTCTGCACCATGGCCGCGCAGCCATCCGGCGTCGACTCCGCGAGATCCGCACCCATGGCCGCAAAGCGCTCGCGCGTCGGTCCGTCGCGCACCACGCGATTGACCTCGGCGTTCAGGCGCGCCACCACCGCCGGCGGTGTGCCGGCCGGCGCGATGAACGCGTACCAGACCGTGAACTCGTAGGAGGGAAAGCCCGACTCGGCGATCGTCGGCACGTCCGGCAAGCCGGCGAACCGCGTGCGGCTGGTCACCGCGAGCGCGCGGATGCGCCCGTTCTTCAGCTGCGGCAGCGTGGTCTGCACCGGATCGAACAGCACCTGGATCTGCCCCGCGTTCAGGTCGGTCATCGCCAGCGCGTTGCCCTTGTAGGGCACGTGCGTGAGGTCGACGCCTGCGACATGCTGGAACAGCGCCGCGGCGAGGTGTGCCGAATTGCCGACCCCCGCCGAGCCGTAGTTGAGCCGACCCGGGTTGGCCTTCGCGTACGCGACGAGTTCGGCGACGCTTTTCACCGGCAGGGCGGCATGGACGTCGAGCACGAACGGCGTCGCGCCCGGGCACGCGATGTAGGCGAAGTCCTTCGCCGGGTCGTAGCCGAGGTTCCGGTACTGGTGCGGCGCGAGCACCAGCGGCGAGGTCCCGGAAACGCCGAGGGTATAGCCGTCCGGCGCGGCGCGCGCGATCGCCTGGTGCGCGATCACGCCGGTGGCGCCGGTGCGGTTCTCGGCGACGATCGGCTGGCCCAGCACCGCCTGCATCTTCTCCGCGAACGCGCGGCCGAGCAGGTCGACCGAACCGCCGGCGGCGTAGGGGACGATCAGCTTCAGCGGCCGCGCGGGAAATTCCTGGGCCGACACGCCGGCCGCGCCCGCCAGACCGAGAAACAGCATGCATGCGCGTCGCACCATTCCGGAACCCGCCATTGCTCCCTCCCCCTGCGCCCGTCGCGGACGCGTCGCCATCATCATCGCACGCCGACCGGCCGCATGGCCGGGTACCGCTAGCGCGCAGCCTCTCGCCTGCCGCGGCCAGTACCCTGCGCCTCACCGCCGCGCAGTTGCGCGAGGCGCTGCCGCTCCGCGTTCGCCAGGTGCCGGCGCATCGCGCCGCGCGCCCCCGCGGCATCCCCGGCGCGGATCGCCTCGAGCACCGCCCGGTGCTCGCCGATATTGTCGCGCCGGCGGCCGCGCGTGACGAAGAGTTCCTCCATGCGCGTCGACAGCGGCTGCGCGGATTCCGCCCACAGCCGCTCGATCACCAGCGCCAGCGCGGTGTTGCCGCTGGCCTGCGCGATCGCGAGGTGGAACGCGCGATCGGCGGCCGACTGCACGATGCCGGCGCGCATGTCGGCCGCAAGGCGCTCGAATGCGCCGGCCATCGCCTTCACCTGCGCCGGCGTCGCGTGGCGCGCCGCCAGTGCCGCCGCCTCCGCCTCGACCAGGCGGCGCGTGCGCAGCACGTCGAAGGGCGAGATCTCGCCCGCGGGCCCGGCGCGCCCCGGGCGCCCCGCGCGCGGCGCGCGCGCGGGCGCGACGTAGGCCCCTGAGCCAACGCGGATGACGATGCGCCCGGCCATCTCCAGGGCGCCCAGCGCCTCGCGCAGCGAACTGCGCGACACCGCGAGCGAGCGCGCGAGTTCGCGCTCGGCCGGCAGGCGATCGCCGGGCCGGAACGTGCCCGCGTCGATCAGCCGGCCGATCTCCTCGGCGATGCGCTGGTACAGCCGCGGCGCGGCGATCGGCTGGATGGACATGGGCACGCAGTCTGCCGAGACGCGCGGCAGCGGTCAAGCGATGCTGCGGCGCCAAATTGACACGCCCTGGCGGGCAGCGTAGATTGGTCTGAAATTCAGACCTCCTGGAGGCGACCGCCCATGATCCGCATCCGCGCCCGCGCGGGCCTGGCCGTGCTTTGCGCGCTCGGCGCCGGCCTGCTCCACGCCCAGTCCTTCCCGTCCAAGCCGGTGCGCTTCGTCGTCCCGTTCGCCCCCGGCGGCCAGTCCGATGTCGTCGCGCGCACGGTCGGGCAGAAGCTCGCCGAGCGCTGGGGCCAGCCGGTGGTCATCGACAACAAGCCGGGCGCCGCCACCACCATCGGCGCCGACTTCGTCGCCAAGTCGCCCGCCGACGGTCACACCATCCTGCTCTCGCCGGCGCCGTTCGTGATCACGCAGTACGCCTACCCCAAGCTGCCCTACGACAGCCGGCGCGACTTCACCCCGGTGACGCTGCTCGTCACCAACCCGCTGGTGGTCACGGTCAACCCGGCGCGCATGCCGGTGAGGAGCGTCGCCGACTTCGTCGCGATGATCAGGAAGGACCCGGGCAAGCTCTCCTACGGCACGCCGGGCAACGGCAGCCTGCCGCACCTGGCGGTCGAGCTGTTCCGCCTGCAGTCGGGCATCGACGCGATCCACGTGCCCTACAAGGGCGGCGGCCCGGCGGTGCTCGACCTGGTGGGCGGGCAGATCGCGTTCATGTTCGCGAGCCCCCTCGAGGTGATGCCCAACGTCAAGGCCGGCAAGCTCAACGTCCTTGCCGTCTCCTCGGCGCGCCGGGTCTCCTACTGGCCGGAGGTGCCCACGCTCAAGGAAGCCGGCTTCCCGCAGTACGAGGCCTATGCGTGGTTCGGCGTCACCGCGCCGGCGGCGACGCCGCGGGACGTCGTCGCCCGCCTCAACGCCGACATCGTCGCCGCGCTCAAGTCGCCGGACGTCGCCGAGCGCCTCGCCGCGCAGGGCGCGGACGTCGCCGGCAGCACGATCGAGGAGTTCGCGCGCTTTCTCGACGCCGAGCACGGCCGCTGGTCGGCCGCCGTCAAGGCCGCCAACGTCGTGGTGCAGTAGCCGGCGCCGCGGCGCCGCCAACCGGAGGATGACGTGAAGGAACTCAAGACCTACCCCGAGGGCACGCCGTTCACCGGGACGATCGGGCGCACCGCCGCCACCTCCGAGCCGGCCTGGCCGATGCCGCCGAAGGCCAAGGACGGCGCGCCCAACGTGCTCGTCTTCCTGCTCGACGACGTCGGCTTCGCGCAGCTCGGCTGCTTCGGCTCCGACATCGCCACGCCGACCTTCGACCGGCTCGCCGCCGGCGGGCTGCGCTACCGCGACTTCCACACCACCGCGATCTGCTCGCCGACGCGCGCGTGCCTGCTGACCGGCCGCAACCACCATTCCAACGGCGTGGGCATCATCCAGGAGATGGCGACCGGCTACCCCGGCTACAACGGCATGGTGCCCAGGGAGAACGGCTTTCTCTCCGAAATGCTGCTCGCCAACGGCTACGCGACCTTCGCCATCGGCAAGTGGCACCTGACGCTGGCCGGCGAGTACGCGTCGGGCGCCTCGAAGGCGCGCTGGCCGCTGTCGCGCGGCTTCGAGCGCTATTACGGCTTCATCGGCGGCAAGACCAGCCAGTGGTCGCCGACGCTGATCCACGACAGCCACTACATCGCGCCGCCGTTCACCGGCGACGAGAGCTATCACCTGAACGCCGACCTCGCCGACCGCGCCATCGAGTACCTGGTCGACCTGCGCACGGTCGCGCCCGCCAAGCCGTTCTTCATGTACTACTGCCTCGGCGCCGGGCACGCGCCGCACCAGGTCGAGAAGGCATGGATCGAGCGCTACCGCGGCCGCTTCGATCGCGGCTGGGACGCCTGGCGCGAGGAGGTGTTCGCGCGCCAGCTGAAGATGGGCATCGTGCCGCCGGGCACGAAGATCGCGCCGCGGCCGCCGCAGGTCAGGGCCTGGGACAGCCTGTCGGCCGACGCGCAGCGCCTCTACGCGCGCCAGATGGAGGTCTACGCCGCCTTCCTCGAGCAGACCGACCACCACATCGGCCGCGTCATCGCGCACCTCGAGCGCATGGGCGAGCTCGACAACACGATCATCATGCTCACCTCCGACAACGGCGCCTCGGCCGAGGGCGGCGAGCACGGCTCGTTCAACGAATGCCAGTTCCCCAACCGCGTCGAGGCCAGCATCGAGGACAACCTGAGGCACCTCGACGAGTGGGGCGGCATCCGCTCGTTCACCAACTACGCGTGGGGCTGGGCCTGGGCCGGGAATACGCCGCTGAGACGCTGGAAAAGATACCTGCATCAGGGCGGCATGAGCGACCCGCTGATCGTGCACTGGCCCAAGGGCATCCGCGCGCGCGGCGAGGTGCGCGGCCAGTATGCGCACGTGGTCGACATCACGCCGACGCTGCTCGACGCGCTCGGCCTCGAGCCGCCCGCGGTTCTCAACGGCATCCCGCAGCGCCCGCTCGAAGGCGTGAGCTTCGCCCACACCTTCGACGATGGCGCGGCGCCGACCGCGAAGAAGGTGCAGTACTACGAGATGATCGGCTCGCGCGCGCTCTGGGCCGACGGCTGGAAGGCCGTGGTCGAGCAGCCGCAGGGCGACTTCATGACCGAGGCGATGCTCGACGCGCAGAAGTGGGAGCTCTACCACGTCGCCCAGGACTTCTCCGAGAGCACCGACCTCGCCGACCGGCATCCGGAGAAGCTCAAGGAGCTGATCGAGCGCTGGTGGATCGAGGCGGGCAAGTACAACGTGCTGCCGCTCGATTCGCGCATGCAGCTGCGCATGGGCGAGCGCAAGCCGTCCACCGTGTCCCAGGGCGACCGCCACGTCTACTACCCCGGCATGGCGGCGCAGTTCGAGTACACCGCGGTCAACCTGAAGAACCGCTCGCACGCGATCGTCGCCGAGGTCGAGATCCCCGCCGGCGGCGCCGCGGGCGTCCTGCTCGCCCACGGCAGCTGGTTCGCCGGCTACTCCCTGTACGTCAAGGACGGCCGCCTGGTCTACGTGCACAACTACCTCGGCCTGGCCGAGTACCGCGTGGTCTCGACCGCGCCGGTGCCCGCGGGCAGGGTGCGCCTGGGATTCGCCTTCACCCGCACCGGCGAGCACTGCGGCATCGGCGCCCTGTATTTCGACGATCGCAAGGTCGGCGAGGCCGAGATCCCGCGCACCATCCCCGCGGTGATCGAGACCTCCGGCGAGGGCCTGTGCTGCGGCTACGACTCCGGCGTGCCGGTGACGCCGGACTACGTGTCGCCGTTCCGCTTCACCGGTCGCATCGCGCAGGTGGTGGTCACCACCGGCCCGCCGGGCGCGGCCGCCGACGCCGACGCACAGCTGCGCGCGGCGTGGGCCGACCACTGACTGTTCGAAAGGAGCCGCCATGCGCATCGCCGCGTCGTGCCTCATCGCTGCCGCCTGCGCGCTGCCCGCCGGCGCCGCGGCGCAGTCCTACCCGGCGCGCCCGATCCGCCTGCTGGTGCCGTACGCGCCGGGCGGCAACACCGACATCGTCGCGCGCCTGTTCGGGCAGAAGCTCGCGGAGCGCACCGGGCAGCCGGTGGTGTTCGACAATCGCGGCGGCGCCGCCGGTTCGCTCGGCCTGGGGATCGCCGCCAAGGCGCCGGCCGACGGCTACCACATCACGATCGGCGACCTGGGCTCGATGGTGATCACCGGGCACACCAATCCGAACCGCGAGTACCAGCTGCGCGACTTCGCGCCGGTCGCGCTGGTCACCTCGGTGTCGGTGGTCGTGACGGTCAATCCGCGCTCGAACCTGCATTCGATCGCCGACCTGATCGCCGCCGCGCGCGCGGCGCCCGGCAAGCTGACCCTCGCGACCTCCGGTATCGGCTCGCCGAATCACCTGGCGGTCGAGCTGCTGAAGTCGATGACGGGCATCCAGGCGCTGCACGTGCCGTTCAAGGGCGGCGCGCAGGCGATCACCGGCATTCTCGGCGGCGAGGTCGACGTGCTGTTCGACGGCAGCGCATTCGCCCAGGTCAAGGGAGGAAAGCTCCGCGCGATCGGGGTCACCGGACCGCGCCTGCCCGCGCTGCCGGATGTGCCCGGCATCGGCGAGACCGTCAAGGGCTTCGAGTTCACCAACTGGTGGGGCTTCCTCGGACCGGCCGCCATGCCCGCCGACGCCGTCCGGAAGCTCAACGAGGAGTTCGCCGCGATCGCCGCGTCGGCGGAGGTCCGCGAGCGCCTGACCAACCTCGGCCTGGCCGCGCGCAGCGGCACCCCGCAGGAGTTCGGCGAGTTCATCCGCAACGAGACCGACAAGGTCGCGCGCATCGTCAAGGATGCGGGAATCAAGTTCGAATAGATGACGGCACGACGCCCCAACATCCTCTGGTACTGCGCCGACCAGCAGCGCCACGACACCATCCGCGCGCTGGGCCAGGCGCACATCGAAACCCCGGCGCTGGACGCCCTGTGCGCGCGCGGCGTCGCGTTTCGCCGCGCCTATGCGCAGAGCCAGATCTGCACGCCCTCGCGCGCGTCCTTCCTCACCGGGCGCTATCCGGCGAGCCATCACGTCTACCGCAACGGCAACGCGTTCTTCCCCGCGCACGAAAAGCTCGTCACGCGCATCTTCGCCGACGCCGGCTACGACTGCGGCCTCATCGGCAAGCTGCACCTGTCGGCGGCCAAGTACTACGAGAAGCGCCCCGACGACGGCTACCGCATGTTCCTGTGGAGCCACCACCCCACGCCTGATTCGGCGCGCGGCCACGACTACGAGACCTGGCTGCGGCACGAGAAGAAGGTCGACCCGGTCGCCCTCTACGAGCCGGTCAACCACTTCTGCGGTCCCGGCGTGCCGGCGGCGTATCACCAGACGACCTGGTGCTCGGAGATGGCGATCCGCTTCATCACCGAGCAGCGCGACGGCCCCTGGCTGCTGTCCGTCAACCCGTTCGACCCGCACGCGCCGTTCGACGCGCCGGCCGAGTACATCGCGAAGATCGACGCCGCCGCGCTCCCGCCGCCGCTGTTCCGCGCCTCCGACATCGAGCGCCAGACGGCCTTCGCCGCGATCGACCAGCAGACCAAGGTGGCGGTCGACCCGCGCGTGCGCCGCACCGCCTCGCCGGTCGTCGAGCGCGAGCACGACCTGGTGGCGTCCGCCCCGCCGGCCTCCTACGACGCGCTCGAGGTCAAGGCCAACTACTACGCGATGATCCGGCTCATCGACGACCAGTTCGCGCGCATCGTCGACTGCCTGGCCGCCACCGGCCAGCTCGAGAACACCGTCATCGTCTACATGAGCGACCACGGCGAACTGCTCGGCGACCATGGCCTCATCCTCAAGGGCTGCCGCTTCTTCGAAGGCCTGGTCCACATCCCGATGATCTTCTCCTGGCCGGCGCGCTTTCGCCAGGGCCTGCAGAGCGAGGCCCTGGTCGAGACCGTCGACGTCGCGCCGACGCTGCTGCAGGCCGCCGGGCTGCCGGTGCCGGAATCGATGCAGGGCCGCTCGCTGCTGCCGCTGCTGCAGGGCGCGGCCGACCCGCACGTGCACAAGCAACGCGTCGTCGCCGAGTTCAAGGATTCGATCGGCGGACCGCAGCACGCCGACCACACGCACGGATCGATGGTCTTCGACGGGCGCCACAAGAGCGTGGTCTACCACGGCCACGAGATCGGCGAGATCTACGACCTCGACGCCGATCCCGGCGAGTTCGACAACCTGTGGAACGACCCCGCCGCGCGCGAGCTCAAGCTGCGATTGCTCAAGAACCACCTCGATGCCATGATGGCGACGGTGAGCGCGGGCCCGCCGCGCGCCGTCGCCTATTGATCCAGACACCCCGGAGAGACCGCCCATGTCAGAGTTCGCCGAGTTCGCCGGCAAGATCGGCCGCACCCGCGAGGAATCCACCCCCTGGTGGCCCGAGCGCAAGACCGCAAGAAAGGGGGCGCCCAACATCGTCATCGTCTTCATGGACGACATGGGCTGGAGCGACCCGGGCTGCTACGGCTCCGAGATCGACACCCCCAACATCGACGCGCTGGCCGCGCGCGGCGTGCGCCTGACCCACTACACCACGCACGCGATCTGCTCGCCGGCGCGCGCGGCGCTGCTCACCGGCTGCAACGCCCACGGCGTGGGCACCGGGTGGCTCGCCAACAACCATCCGGGCTACCCGGGATATTCGGGCGAGCTGCCGATGGACGCGGCGACGCTGCCGGAGACCCTGCGCGCCGCCGGCTACGAGACCATCATGGTCGGCAAGTGGCACAACACGCCGGCGGCCGACAACGTGCCGGGCGGATCCAAGCACAACTGGCCCTCGCAGCGCGGCTTCGACACCTTCTACGGCTTCATGGACGGCGAGACCAACCACTTCTTCCCGGCGCGGCTGATGCTGGGCAACCAGGTGCTGCCGGTCGACGAGTATCCGCGCGACTACTACACGGGCGACGACTGGATGAACCAGGCGATCCGCTTCGTCAAGGAACTGCGCGAGTCGAGCCCGGAAAAGCCGTTCTTCCTCTACGTCGCCAACAACGCCATGCACGCGCCGCTGCAGGCCAAGCCCTCGGACATGGCCAAGTACAAGGGCCGCTACGACGCCGGCTGGACGGCCGCGCGCGAGGCGCGCCACCGCCGGCAGATCGAGATGGGTCTGATTCCGCCCGGCACGAAGCTGCCCGCCTCCGACCCGCGCGCGCCGCGCTGGGACGACACCGCGCCGGAGAACCGGCCGCTGTACGCGCGCCACATGGAGGCCTTCGCGGGCATGCTCGACAACGCCGACCAGAACATCGGCAAGCTGGTGCGCTACCTCGAGTCGATCGGCGAGCTCGACAACACCATCATCCTGTTCTCCTCCGACAACGGCGGCACCGACGCGGGCGGCGAGCACGGCATGGTCCTCAACAACCGCCGCTATTCGGGCCTGCCGAACCATCCGCTCGAGCACGAGCGCGGCATGCTGTCCCGACTGGGCGGCCCGCAGAGCATCTCGCTGTACCCGACGGCCTGGGGCGAGGTGTCGAACACGCCCTTTCCCAGCTTCAAGACCTACACGGGCGGCGGCGGCCGGCGCGTCTCGTTCATCGCCTCCTGGCCGGCGAGGATCAAGGACACGGGCGCGATCCGCCGGCAGTTCATGCACGTCACCGACGTCATGCCGACCCTGCTCGACATGGCAGGCGTGCCCCGCCTCGAAACGAGCCACGGCAAGCCGGCGCGGGCGCTCGACGGGGTGAGTTGCGCGCGGCTGTTCCTGGAGAACGCGCCCTCGCCGCGCAGCGAGCAGTACTACGAGTGCTGGTCCAACCGCGCCTACTATCGAAGCGGCTGGCTGGCCCGCTCGCTGCAGATCCGCGACACGCCGGTCGACATGGACAACTGGACGCTGCACAACCTCGACGAGGACTTCTCCGAGTCGACCGACCTCGCGGCGCAGCACCCGCAGAAACTCAAGGAACTCGTCGACGCCTTCGACGCCGCGGCGTGGAAGCACTTCGTCTACCCGCTGGACAATCGCGGCCGGCCGGGCAAGTTCTCCGACGTGCCGGCATGGATGCGCGAGCGCTCCAACCACCCGCGGCGCTTCGTGCCGGGCCCGCAGACCGCGGCGCGCACCGACGTCATGCCGATGATCGCCAACCGCGCCTTCCGCATCCGCGTGCGCTTCACCCAGCGCGCCGGCGACGCCGGCATCCTGTGGTCGCTGGGCGACACCATCGGCGGCATGGTGATGTACCTCGAATCCGACCGCGTCAATTTCCACTACAACGGCTTCGGCGTGCCGGTGAATTTCCCGCCGGTGAACCTCGCGCCGGGCGCGCACGAGGCGGTGATCGAGTACGAGGCGCTGGGCAACCGCCGCGGCCGCGGCCGCCTGCTGATCGACGGCGGCGAAGCCAGCGCCTGGACCGAGCTCTCGCCCACGCTGATGAACGGCCCCTTCGAGGGGCTCGACGTCGGCCTCGACCGCCGCGCCCCGGTGTTCTGGGAGCTGTTCGAGCGCCATGGCAGCTACCGCTACACCGGCAGCATCGACGAGGTTTGGATCGAACCCGGCGCGCGCGCCGCCGCCCAGGAGAAGTGACCATGCATGCCACCGTCGCCCGCCTCGTCGCCGTCGCCGCGCTGGCGTCTTCGGCCCTGCCGCTCGCGCTTGCCCAGCCTGCCGGCGACTATCCCAGCCGGCCGGTGCGCCTGGTCGTCCCGCAGGCCGCCGGCGGCGCGCTGGACAACGTCGCCCGCCTGCTGTCGCAGCGCATGGCGGAGACCCTGGGCCAGCAGGTGGTCATCGACAACCGCCCGAGCGCCGGCGGCATCGCCGGCATGGATTCGGTGGCCAAGTCGGCGCCCGACGGCTACACCCTGCTGTTCGCCGCGGCGCCGCTGGCGCTCAACACCGCGCTCGGCGTCAAGCTTCCCTACGATGCGCAGCGCGATTTCGCGCCGATCTCCCTCGCCGCGTCGATTCCCGGTCTGGTTGCCGTCCACCCGTCGGTGGCCTATCGCAATCTCGCGGACCTGATCGACGACTCGAAGCGGGCGCCCAAGGGCGTCTCGGTCGCGGTGCCGTCGATCGGCACGGTGACGCACCTGATGGCCGAGGCGCTGCGCTTCAAGACGAAGGCGAACCTGACCATCGTCCCGTACAAGGGCGCGGGCCAGGCGATCGCCGACGTGCTCGCCGGCACGGTGCCGGTGTTCTTCGACGCCCTGATCCCGACCGGCACGCATGTGGCCGCCGGCAAGCTGCGCGGCATCGCGATCGCGTCGCGCAACCGTTCGCCGCTGTTCCCGGACGTGCCGACGGTCGTCGAGCAGGGCCACCCCGACCTGATCGTCTCCGGGTTCTACGGCGTCGCCGCGCCGGCCGGCGTGCCGGCCGCGGCCCAGCGGCGCATCCACCAGGCCACGGTGGCCGCGCTCAATCACGCCGAGGTGCGCGACCGGCTGCTGAAGCAGGGATACGAGATCCACGCCAGCACGCCGGAGGAGTACGCGGCATTCCTGAAGAACGAGATCGACCGCTGGACCCCGATCGTCAAGGCGGCGGGCATCAAGGTCGATTGAACCCGGCGGCTGACCGCCACCAGACACGGAGGTTCGACATGCGCATCGTCACGTCGTGGTTTGCCGCCATCGCCGGCCCGCTCGCCGGCGCGGCGCTCTGCGCCAGCGCCACCCTGCACGCGCAATCCGCCGACTACCCCACGCGCTCGATCCGCGTCATCGTCGCCCAGGCCGCCGGCGGCGCGCTCGACGTCTCCGCGCGCCTGATCACCGCGCGCATGAGCGAGACCCTGGGCCAGCCGGTGGTCGTCGAGAACCGCCCGAGCGCCGGCGGCATCGCCGGCATGGAGGCGGTGGCGAAGGCGCCGCCCGACGGCTACACGCTGCTGATGGCGGCCGCAACGATCGCCACCAACACCGCGCTGGGCATCAAGCTGCCCTACGACCCCGAGCGCGACTTCGCGCCGATCTCGCTCGCCGTCTCGATCCCGCTGCTCTTCGTCGTGCACCCGGCAACGCCGTACCGCACGCTCTCCGACATCGTGGCGGACTCGAAGCGCCAGAGCGGCGGCGTGGCCGTCGCGATCGCCTCGATCGGGGCGCTGCCGCACCTGCTCTCGGAGATGATGAAGCTCAAGACCGGCGCCAACCTGAACCTGATCTTCTACAAGGGGTCGGCGCCGGCCTCGCTCGACACCCTGTCGGGCACGATCCCGGTGTTCATCGACGCCCTCGGGCCGGTGCGCACCCATGTCGAGTCCGGCAAGCTGCGCGCCCTCGCGCTGTCCTCGACGGTGCGCTCGCCGATCTTCCCGACCGTGCCCACCGTCGCCGAGCAGGGCATGCCGGACCTGACCGGCGCCGCGTTCTTCGGCCTGCTCGCGCCGGGCGGCACGGCGGCGCCGATCCAGCGGCGCCTGCACCAGGCCGTCGTCGCCGCGCTGGCGCAGCCCGAACTCCGCGAGCGCCTGCTCAAGCAGGGCTACGAGATCCACGCCTCGACGCCCGAGGGCTACAAGGCCTACATGAAGAACGAGATCGCCCGCTGGTCGCCGGTGGTCAAGGCGGCGGGCATCAAGGTCGACTAGGCCCCCGGCGCCCTACTGCGCTGCGCCGGCCAGCGCCGGCGCGAGCTGACGCACCAGATCGGCGACCACGCGCACCGCCGGCCCCGGGTGGCGGCGGCCGCCAACCGCGAGATAGAAGGTCTGCCGGATCTCGGGCCGGACGATGCGCGACACCGCGAGTTCCCCGGCCGCGACCTCGGCGGCGACCGCCGGCGCCGTGATGACGCTGGCGAGTTCGCCCTGGGCCACGATCTTCTTGATCAGGTGGATCGAGTTGACTTCCAGCACGATGTTGAGGGTCAATCCCATCCGCCGCGCCGCCTCCTCGATCAGCAGGCGCCCGCCGTTGGGCGCGGCCGCGATCACCTGCGGCATCGCCGCCACGCGCGTGAACGATACGGTGCGGCGCGCGGTGGCCGCGGCACCGGCCCGGGTGACGAGGATCAGGGGCAGCGCGAACAACGCCTGGCCGCGCGCATGCGCCGGCGCCGGCACATTCGACAGCAGCCCCAGGTCGACCCGCCCTTCGGCGAGCCATTCCTCGATCTGCCGCGTCGTGCCCTCGGCGATCTGCAGGCGCACGCCCGGATGGCGCTGGCGCGTCGCCGTGACCAGGTCCCCGGTCAGCGGCCAGCCGACCGACGGCTGCAGCGCCAGACGCACCAGACCGCGCGGGGCCGCGCTGGCCTGGCCGACGAGGTCGGCCAGGCCAGCGGCCTCCATGGTCAGCGACTCGGCGCGCGGTAGCAGCGCGCGGCCGGCGTCGGTAAGCGCCGCGCCGCGCCCCGTGCGCAGGAACAGGGTTGCGCCAAGCCCCGACTCGAGCGCGCCGATGCGCTTGCTCACGGCCGATTGCGTCGAATCGTTCAGGGCCGCCGCGCGCGAAAAGCTGCCGGTGGCGGCCACGTCGAGAAACAGGCGCAGGTCACGCAACTCCACACCACCCCCCTCGTTCACCATTCCGCACGGGAATAGCTGATATTGCCCGCTTGCAACTTCGCTTGCAACCGGCTTGTGCATAGAATTTTCTCGGCCATGATCGATTCGCACATCCACCTCTGGCGGCGCGCCGACGGCGACGACGTCTGGGTCGCCGACAAGGTGGGCGGCCTCGCGCGCGACTTCACCGTCGAGGACTGGAAGCGCCATGCCGATGCCTGCGGCGTCGCCGGCGCCATCCTGGTGCAGGCCGCGCACTCGGTCGCGGAGACCGAGCGCGCGCTCGCCCTGGCCGCGGTCGAGCCGCGCATCGTCGGCGTGGTCGGCTGGGCCGACCTGTTCGCCGACCGCCTGGCCGACGACGTCGCGCGCCTGCAGACCCGCCCCGGCCTGGTCGGCATCCGGCCGCTGCCGCCCGGCACCTTCGGCGCCGACTGGCTGACCGACGGGCGCACGCGCCGCGGCCTGGCCACGCTCGGCCGCACCGGCGTCGCCGTCGACGTGCTGGTCAAGTGGCCGGGTCTCGCCCGCGCGCGCGACCTGCTCGCCGACCTGCCCGAGGTGCGGGTCGTGCTCAACCACTGCGGCCGCCCCGACACGATGACCGGGCAGCTCGAGCCCTGGGCGAGCGACCTGCGTTCGTTCGCCCGCGCGACCGCGGCAACCATCAAGCTCTCGGGCCTGATCGAGCGCGCCGGCATCGAGTGGACCGCCGAATCGCTGCGCCCCTACATCGAGACCGTGGTCGACGCGTTCGGTCCGTCGCGCGTGATGTTCGCCACCAACTGGCCGGTGCTCGAGATCGGCGGCACCTACGAAGGCTGGGTCGCGGTGCTGCGCGAGACCCTCGCCGGCATCGGCCTCACCGCGGCCGAGCAGGGCGAGATCCTGGCCGGCACCGCCTGCCGCGCCTACGGCGTGCGCATGCCGGCGCCGCGAGCGCAACTGTGAACTCCAAGGAGGTTGTCATGAGATTCGATCGCCTGCGCCGTGCGGCCCTCGCTGCCGCCGCGCTCCTCGCCCTGCCGGCGGCGCCGGCGGCGGCGCAATCCGGCGTCTGGCCCAGCCGGCCGATCCGCGTCATCGTCTCCTACGCGCCGGGCGGGGTCACCGACATCATCGCCCGCGCCGTCGCGCAGCCCCTGGGCGAGACTCTCGGGCAGTCGGTGGTGGTGGAGAACCGCCCGGGCGCGGCCGGCGTGATCGGCACGGAGATGGTCGCCGCCGCGCCGCCCGACGGGTACACGCTCCTGATGTTCGTCGACGGCAATTCGATGATGCCGACCGCGCTGAAGAGCATCAAGCACGACCCGGTGAAGAGCTTCGCCCACATCACGCTGCTCGGCCGCGGTTCGCTGGTGCTGGTGGCGCACCCGAGCCTGGCGGTGTCCAACCTGCAGGACGTGATCCGCATGGGCAAGGCGGACCCGAAGGCGCTGTCGTTCGCGACGCCGGGCAACGCGGGCCCGCAGCATCTCGCGTTCGAGTCGATCAAGGCCCAGGCCGGCTTCCAGGCC
This sequence comes from Burkholderiales bacterium, assembly GCA_016790695.1. Taxonomy (GTDB): domain Bacteria; phylum Pseudomonadota; class Gammaproteobacteria; order Burkholderiales; family JAEUOS01; genus JAEUOS01. The sequence continues at coordinate 98,679 of JAEUOS010000063.1, read as the reverse complement.
CAGCACATTCCCTACAAGGGCGGCGGCCAGGCGATCGTCGACGTCGTCGCCGGCCAGGTCAAGCTCGGCATGCTGGGCATGGCGCCGGCGCTCCCGCACATCCGCGCCGGCAAGCTCAAGGCGCTGGTGGTCACCTCGCGCGAGCGTTCCAGGCTCCTGCCCGACGTGCCGACGGTGGCGGAGTCCGGCCTGCCCGGCTTCGAGATGGCGCAGTGGCAGGGCATGGTGGCCCCGGCCGGCACGCCGCCGGAGATCATCGGGCGCCTGCACACGGAGCTCGTCAAGGCGATGCGCACGACGGGCGTGATCGAGCGCCTGGCCGGCATCGGCATGGAGAATGCCGTGAGCACCAGCCCCGATGACTTCACCCAGATGATCGTCCGCGAAACCCGCCGCTGGCCCGAGGTGTTCAAGGCCGCCGGCATTCAACCAGAGTAGGACCATGACCAAGAAGACCAACATCCTGTTCATCACCTCCGACCAGCAGCGGGCCGACTGCTACGGCTTCGAGGGCCGGCGCGTCAAGACGCCGCACCTGGACGAGATGGCCCGGAACGGCACGCGCTTCTCCGCCGCGATCACGCCGAATCTCGTCTGCCAGCCGTCGCGCTGCTCGATCCTCACCGGGCTCCTGCCGCGCACCCACGGGGTGTCCGACAACGGCATCGACCTGCCGGCCGGCGCCGAGGAGACCGGCTTCGCGCGCACCCTGTCGCGCCACGGCTACAGGACCGCGATCATCGGCAAGGCGCACTTCAACACCTCGCACACGTTCAAGCCGACCGGCACGCCGGAGTGCCGCGAGAGCAGCGCCAACTACGGGGCCGACTGGTTCGGACCCTACGTCGGCTTCGAGCACGTCGAGATGATGCTCGAAGGGCACAACATGTGGCCGCCGATGAAGCCGCCGCTCGGCCAGCACTACGAGCGCTGGTACCACGCCGACGGCCGCGGCGACGAGCGTACCGCGCTCTACCGCACGCCGCTGCCGCCGCTCACAGACGCGAACGAGACGTTCAATTCCTAGCTGCCGGTCGCCTGGCACAACTCGACCTGGATCGGCGATCGCACCATCGACTACCTGCGCGAGCACAAGGACGAGCCGTTCTGCCTCTGGGCGTCGTTCCCGGACCCGCACCACCCGTTCGACGCCCCCGATCCGTGGTGCTACATGCACCACCCGGACGACGTCGACCTGCCGCGCCACCGCGAGATGGACCTCGAGCGCCGCCCCTGGTGGCACCGTGCGGCGCTCGAGGGCACGCCGAAGATGGCCGACGAGCGGCTGCGCAAGTTCCGCGAGAAGTCCTCGCGCACGCCGCACCAGTCCGAGCAACAGTTGCGCCGGCTGATCGCGAACTACTACGGCATGATCTCGCTGATCGACCATCAGGTCGGCCGCATCCGGCTCGCGCTGCGCGACCTCGGCCTGGCCGACAACACCGTCATCGTCTATTCGACCGACCACGGCGACTGGCTCGGCGACCACGGCCTGCTGCTCAAGGGGCCGATGGCCTACGAGGGCCTGCTGCGCGTCGGCATGCTGGTCGAGGGCCCCGGGGTGCCGGCCGGCAAGGTGGTGGCCGACCCGGTGTCGACCCTGGACCTGCCGCAGACCTTCTGCGACTACGCGGGCACGGCGCTGCCGGGCCCGGCCCACAGCCGCAGCCTCCGGCCGCTGATCGAGCGCGACGACGCGCGCCGCGACTTCGCGCTGTCCGAATGGGACCTGCGCGCCTCGCGCTGCGGCGTCGACCTCGCGCTGCGCACGGTGCGCACCAGGACGCACAAGCTCACGCTCGAACTCAACAGCGGCGCGGGCGAACTCTACGATCTGGTCAACGATCCCGACGAGATGGACAACCGCTTCGGCGACCCCGGGGTCGCGAAGGTGCAGCGCGAGCTCGCCGACATGGTCGCCAGCCGGCCCGACGACGCCTGCGCCCCGCTGCCGCAAGTGGGCATGGCATGAGCGCCGCCGCGAACGCGGCGCTGCGCGCCGGCGTGATTGGGCTGGGCGCGATGGGACTGCCGATGGCCGCCAATCTGGCCCGCGCCGGCGTGCCGGCCTTCGGCTGCGACGCCAGCCCGGCGGCGCGCGAGCGCGCCGCCGGCGTTGCCGGGCTGACGCTTGCGGACTCGCCGGCCGCGATGGCGCGCGAGTGCGACGTGGTGTTCACCTGCCTGCCGTCGGTCGACGCGGTGCGCGCGGTCTACGAGGGCACCGACGGCCTCATCGCCGCCGCGCGCCCGGGCCTTGTCACCGCGGACTGCTCGACGATCGACTCGGACATGGCGCGCGGGCTCGCCCGATCGATGGCCGCGCGCGGCGCCGCGCACATCGAGACCCTGCTGGTGGGGCGGCCGCCGGATTCGGCGGCCGCGCAGCTGTACTTCGTCGTCTCCGGCGACCCGGCCGTCGCCGAGCGCATCGCGCCGCTCCTGGCGCACATGGGCCGGGCCTGGCGCCACGTCGGCGCCAGCGGCGCCGCCAACACGATCAAGATCCTGCAGAACGGACTCGGCTACGTCTACGCCCTGGCCACCGCGGAAGCGCTGGCGCTGGCGCGCGCGCGCGGGGTCGACGTCGACGCCTTCATCGAGGTGGTCAAGCAGGGCGGCGGCATCGGCTGGTCCAAGTACTTCGACCTGCATGCGGCGGGCGTGGCAGCCGCGCGCGACGAAGGCTGGGGCCGGCTGTACATCGCCGCCAAGGACACCGACGCCCTGAGCCGCGAGACCGCCGCCGCGGGGCTCGACCTGCCGATCTTCGCGGCGACGGACGCCGAATACCGCAAGGCGGTCGACGCCGGCCTCGCGGAGGCCGAGTTCACCGCGGTCGCGCGCATGCTCGAGGTGCGCAACGGCAAGCGCCTGTTCGGCCCGGCGGACTGACGCGCCGCGATGTCCGACGCGGCTGCAGCTGGCACGCACGCCCGGTCCCGGGCCGTGCCGCGGTTCCGATGGTGGAACGAGGAGACGCGCTTCGCGTGGCTGTCGCTGCTGCCCGCGCTCGTGTTCTTCGGGACGTTCGTCGGCTTTCCGTTCGCCTACTCGTTCTACTTGTCGTTCCACGAGTGGAACATGATGGCCGAGACGCCCACCTGGGTCGGCCTGGAGAACTACACCGCGCTGATCCGCGAGCCCGAATTCCTGCGGAGCCTGGCCCAGACCGCCGTCTTCACCGTCGGCATCACCGCGTGCATCGTCGTGTTCTCGCTGGGCACGGCGCTCCTGCTCGACCAGAAGCTGCGCTGGATCAAGCTGTATCGGACCATCTTCTACCTGCCGGCGGTCACCTCGCTGGTCGCGATCGGCATCGTCTGGGTCTGGATGTTCGACCCGCAGCACGGCCTGATCAACCAGGCGCTGCGCGGCGTCGGCATCGACGGCCCGCTGTGGCTGGCCGACACCCGCATCGCCCTGCTGTCCCTGATCATCACCGCCGCCTGGCGCAACGTCGGCTACTTCGCCACCATCTTCCTCGCCGGCCTGCAGGGCATCGACAACACCTATTACGAGGCCGCGCGCATCGACGGCGCCGGCGCCTGGGCGTCGTTCCGGCGCATCACGCTGCCGCTGCTCAAGCCCACCATCGTGTTCGTGGTGGTGATGTCGGTGATCCTGTCGTTCCAGGTGTTCGCGCTGGTCTACGTGATGACCTCCGGCGGCCCGGCCGGCAGCACCTCGGTGCTGGTGTTCTACCTGTACCAGCAGGCGTTCACGTATTTCCGCATGGGCTACGCGAGCGCGGTCGGCTACGTGCTGTTCGTCATCATCTTCGTGCTGACGCTCCTGCAGTTCAAGGCGTTCGGCCGGACCGTCGAGGCATGACGCCGGCTGCCCCCCGCCGCCATCGCAGGCTGGGCGAGCCGACGCTGCCGGTGACGGTGATCCTCTACGCGCTCGTCTTCCTGGGGCTGGCGGTCACGCTCCTGCCGTACCTGTGGATGCTGTCGTCGTCGTTCAAGCCCAATGTCGAGATCTTCTCGGGCACCGCGCAGCTGATCCCGTCGCAGCCGATCCTCGACAACTACGTCAACGCGGTGACACGCCAGCCGGTCGGCCGCGCGATCCTCAACAGCATCATCGTCGCCGGCGTCGAGACCTTCGCCGTCGTGGTGACGAGCGTGTTCACCGCCTACCCGTTCGCGCGGCTGCGGTTCCCCGGGCGCGAGGTCATCTTCATGCTGATCCTCGGCACCATGATGATCCCGAGCCAGGTGACGATGATCCCGACCTTCATCCTGATGAAGTGGTTCGGCTGGATCGACACCTACCAGGGCCTGATCGTGCCGCGGGTGATGGCGCCGCTCGGCATCTTCCTGATGCGCCAGTTCCTCCTGACGCTGCCGAAGGAGCTCGAGGAGGCGGCGCGCATCGACGGCTGCGGCCGGCTGCGCACCCTCCTCTACGTGCTGGTGCCGCTGACCGGGCCGGCGGTGGCGACGCTGGCGATCTTCACCTTCACCGCGTCGTGGAACGAGTTCTTCTGGCCGCTGATCGTGGTGCAGTCCAACGAGATGTGGACCATCCAGCTGCTGATCGCGCAGCTGAAGGCGGCCGAGGCCACCGACTGGGGCATGGTCATGGCCATCGTCAGTCTGTCGGTGCTGCCGACGGTGGCGATCTACGTGATGTTGCAGCGGTACTTCGTCAAGGGCATCGCGATGAGCGGGCTCAAGGGCTGATCCGGCAGTGCTTCACTTCAACCAAAGGGAGTCAACCATGTCCGATACCAGCAGGGAAGGCAAGTTCGACCGCCGTCAGTTGCTCAAGACCGCCGCCGCAGGCGCCGGACTCGCCGCCGGCGCGGCGCTGCATGCGCCGGCGATCGCGCAGGCGCGCAAGCGCACTGTCAACGTCTGGGTGCACTTCGGGGGATCCAACCTCGAGATCTGCAACCGCTACATGGCCGAGTTCAACCAGGCCCATCCGGACATCGAGGTCAAGGCCACGGCCTACGGCCCCTCGGAAATCCTGCCCAAGTACCTCGCTGCCGTGGCGGCCGGCGCGGCGCCCGACATCTTCCACGCGCCCGGCTACGTGCCGCCCGACCTCGCCTCCAACAAGGTGATCGTCCCGGTCGACGACATGGTCAAGCTCGACCCGACCTCGCTCAAGAACTTCGATCCGATCACCGTCTACGGCGGACGCCGCTACGGGGTCCCGGTCAACGGCGGCCTCGGCGCCATGTGCTACAACGCCGAGCTGATGGAGAAGGCCGGGCTCGACCCGAAGAAGCTGCCCGAGACCTGGGACGACCTGATCAACGTCGCCGGCAAGATGACCAATCCGGCGGAGAACCAGTGGGGCCTGATGCTGGGCAACCAGGCGGGCTTCGCGACCGCGCAGAACTTCTGGGCGTTCATGATCGCCGCCGGCGGCGAACTCGTGACCCCGGACGGCAAGGCCAGCGCCTTCAATTCCGCCGCCGGCCTGGAGACCCTGACCTTCCTGGCCGACGGGGTCAACAAGACGCGCATCTCGCCCAAGAAGATGTACACCGACGTCCAGGCCTGGGGCGAGTGGGCGACGCGCAAGGTCGGCTCGGTGCTGCTCTATCCCGTGTGGACCACGCAGATCCTCAACTCCAAGGTCAGGAGCGTGACCGCGCCGCCGCCGCGCAACAAGCAGCGCGGCGCCCATTTCGCCGGAAACTACTGGACCATCTCCAGCCAGAGCAAGAACAAGGAGGCCGCGGGCCAGTTCTGCCAGTGGTGGGTGCAGCCGTCGATCAGCGGGCGCTGGGCCGGCGAGACCGGCGCGATCCCGAATTCCCAGGCGGCGATCGACCACCCGCTGTTCAAGCAGTTCCTCGCCAAGAACCCGCTCGGCCAGGCGTTCCTGGACACGATTCCGTTCGCGCGCCCGTTCCCCGGCGTGATCGGCATTCCCGCGGTGATCCAGATCGTCTCGGAGATGGTGCAGCAGGCCGTGCTCGGCGGCGAGGCGCCGAAGGAGGCGCTGGCCAAGGCGGCGGTGCGCGCCGACGCCGAGTTGAAGCGCGCACAGCGCGCATAGCGCGCACCGCGCGCGGCATGCCGCCGGTGCCGCGCGGGGCACCGGTCCGGCGGCCGCGCCTTCCCGCATCCTCGACCACAGGGCCTCATGAACCGTCCCAACATCCTCTTCATCACCTCCGACCAGCAGCGCGCCGACTGCTACGGCTTCATCAATCCGGTATTGAAGACGCCGCACCTCGACCGCCTCGCGCGCGACGGCACGCACTTCTCGGCCGCGATCACGCCCAACCTCGTGTGCCAGCCCTCGCGCGCCTCGATGCTCACCGGCCAGCTGCCGCTGACCCACGGCGTGTGGGACAACGGCGTCGATCTCGACCCCGCGATCGGCGAGGCGGGATTCGCCGGCACGCTGGCCGCGGCCGGCTATGCGACCGCGTTCATCGGCAAGGCGCACTTCGCCACCAAGTCCACCTTCGAGCCCACGGGCACGCCGGAGGACCGCTTCAACGGCAAGCTCTACGAGTCCGGCTGGATGGGGCCCTACATGGGCTTCCAGCATGCCGAGCTCGCGGTGCTCGGCCACTTCAACCGCCTGCGGCCGTGGATGCGCCCGGTGGTCGGCCACTACGAGCGCTGGTTCCTCGAGCGCGGGCGCGACGAGGAGGCGCTGGCCTTGTGGAACGCCGCGCTCGAGCCCGAGACCGGCGCCGCGCAGACCTGGCAGTCGGCGCTGCCCGAGGCCTGGCACGGGAGCACCTGGACCGCGGACCGCACCATCGCCTGGCTGCGCGGCCGCGACCGTGCCAGGCCGTTCTGCCTGTGGGCCTCGTTCGGCGACCCGCACCATCCGTTCGACTGCCCGGCACCGTGGAACACGCTGTATCGCCCCGAGGACATGCCGCTGCCCCGGCACGGCGTGCCCGACCTCGAGCGCCGCCCCTGGTGGCACAAGGCGGTGCTCGAGGGCGAGCCGCAGCTCGACGACCCGATCATGAAGCGCTTCCGCGCCCAGGGCTCGCGGGTGCCGCCGCAGACCGAGCTGCAGCTGCGCCACATGACGGCCAACTACTACGGCATGATCTCGCTGCTCGACCACAGCGTCGGGCGCATCCTCGACTGCGTGCGCGACCTCGGGCTCGACGGCGACACGCTGGTGGTCTTCTCCACCGACCACGGCGAATTCCTCGGCAACCACGGCCTCTACCTCAAGCACCCGATCCCCTACGAGGACCTGCTGCGCATCGGGCTGATCCTGCGCGGCCCGGGGGTGGTCGCGGGGCAGCGCGTCGACGAGGTGGTCTCGACGCTGGACCTCGCGCAGACCTTCCAGGAGGCCGCCGGCGTCGCCGCGCGGCTGCCGCAGCAGGGCCAGAGCCTGCTCGCGCTCGCGGCCGGCAGGGATGCGCCGCGCCGCGGCGCCTGGAGCGAGTGGCACGTGCACGCCTCGCGCTGCGGCGTCGCGCTCAAGCTGCGCACGGTGCGCACGAAGACCCACAAGTGCACCTTCGAGCTCGATTCCGGCGCCGGCGAGCTCTACGACCTCGTCAACGATCCGGACGAGATGGAGAACCGCTTCGACGACCCGGCGTACCGCGGCGTGCGCGAGGAGCTCCGGCAGATGATGCTCGATCGCCCCGGCGCGATCCGCGACCCGCTGCCGGCGCCGATCGGCATGGCCTGAGCCGCGCGGATGCGGAGGAGGAGGAGGCGATGACGTTTCGGACCTGCGCGGCGGCGGTCGCGTTCACGCTGGCGGCGGCCGCGCACGCGCAGCCCTGGCCGTCCAAGCCGATCCGCATCATCAACGGCAACGCGCCGGGCGGCAGCGCCGACGTCTCGGCGCGCGTGGTCGGCGACGTCGCCGCGCGCGGCCTCGGGCAGCCGTTCGTCATCGAGAACCGCGCCGGCGCCGGCGGCGGCATCGCGCTCGATGCGGTCGTGCGCGCGGCGCCCGACGGCCATACCCTGCTCATCAGCGCCGACTCGTCGCTCTATCTGCCGATGATGCGCCCGGGCGCGGGCTTCAGCCCGGAGAAGCAGCTCACCCCGATCGTCATCCTCACCACGCAGCCGCTGGTGCTGGCGGTGAACAGCGCGCTGGGGATCCGGACCGCCGCGGAGTTCGTCGCGCGCGCCAAGGCCGCGCCGGCGCCGCTGCCCTACGCGACGCCGAGTGCCACCGGCACCCAGGTCGTGGCCGCGGAGGCCTTCTTTCGCATCGCCGGGATCCGGCTCACCAACATCCCCTACAAGGGCGGCGGGCAGGCGGTCGGCGACCTCGCGAGCGGCCAGGTGCCGGTCGGCATGCTGGGGTCGGCGCCGCTGGTGCCGCACGCGGCGGCCGGGCGCATCGTGATGCTCGCCGTGTCGTCGAAGAACCGCTCCGCGGTGCTGCCCCAGGTGCCGTCGCTGGCCGAGGCCGGCTATCCGGGCGTCGACCTGTCGCAGTGGTTCGGCATCCTCGGCCCGGCCGGCCTGCCGCGGGAGATCGTCGCGCGCCTGTCGGCGGAGTTCCTGAAGGCGCTCGCCGACCCCGACGTCAGGCAGCGCCTCGCGACCGCCGCGCTCGAAGGCGTCGGCGGCACGCCCGAGGACATGGCGCGCCGCATGCGCGAGGAAAGCGCGGTGTGGCTGCGCATCGCGCGCGACGTCGGCATGCGCGTGGAGTGAGGACGCGGCCGCGCGCCGCGCCGGGTCAGCTGAACATCACCGGCTTCTTTCCCGGCGGCGGCGAATAGCGGAACGTGCCGCGCGCGAGGATCGCCTCCCGTCCCCCGACCGCGGCGATCTTCGCCGCCTGGTCCGCGCGCGCCTGGCGGTCGGCCGCCTCCGGGTCCACCACGCTGCGCAGCTGCGCCTCGCACGCGGCGCGCACCGCCGCGTGCGCGGGGTCGCGGCCGAGATCGGTCCGTTCGTCCGGGTCCGCCGCGAGGTCGAACAGCATCGGCGGCATGCCGACGTAGTGCACGTACTTGAAGCGGCCGTGGCGGATCATGTAGGTCGCGGCCGCGGCCGCCGCCGCGTGGTACTCGGAGAGGATCACCCGCGCGCGCGCGCGGCCGCTGGCGATCTCGAACAGCGACTGGCCGGGCAGGTCGGCGTCGTCCGCATGCGGCGTCGCGCCCACCCCCTGCAGGATGGTCGGGAACAGGTCGACCAGGGTCACCGGCACGTCCGACACCTGCCCCGCCGGTACGCCTTCCCCGGCGGCGATCAGCGGAATGCCCGCCGATTCCTCGTACATGGTCGACTTGCCCCACAGGCCGCGCGTGCCCAGGTTGTCGCCGTGATCCGAGCCGTAGACCACGCGGGTCTCCTGCATCAGGCCCGCCGCCTCGAGCGCGGCCAGCACGCGGCCGATGTTGTGGTCGAGAAAGCTCACCAGGCCGAAGTACGCGGTGATCGCGCGGCGCACCATCGCCGCGTCGGTGAAGCCGACGTCGTACTGCATGCAGTTGCGCATCGCATCCAGAAACGGGTGGCGCGGCCGCTGGTCCGGCGCGTACTGGCCGGGCCACGGCACCGCATCCTCGGGGTAGAGGTCGAAGAACTCCGGCGGCGCCACCAGCGGGAAGTGGGGCGCGACGTAGCCGACGTAGAGCACCCACGGCTTGTCACGGTGCCGTCGCGCCTCCTCCGTGATCCAGCGCACGGCCGCGTCGGTGATCGCGCGGTCGTAGGCGGTGTATTCCGACTCGCCGCGCGCGGCCTCGGGCCCCAGCTTGCGCGAGCCGGTGCGCACCGGCAGTTCGTCGCGGATCAGCCCGAGCAGGTCGCCGAGGCCGTCGACGATGTGCAGCGGCAGGATCTCCTCGTCGAAGCCGTTGGCGGCCGGCGTGCTGCGCGTGTAGTGCAGCTTGCCGATCGACACCGCGCGATGCCCCTGCGCCATCAGGCGATGGCCCCAGGCCGCCGGCCTGCCCTCGTAGGCGATCGCGTTGTCCCAGCAGCGCACCTCGTGCACGTAGCGACCGGTCGCCAGAGCCGCGCGCGCCGGCACGCAGATCGGGCAGTTGGTGTAGGCCGAAGTGAAGCGCGTGCCGCGTACGGCCAGGCGATCGAGGTTGGGCGTCCTGATCATCGGGTGCCCGTAGGCGCCGGTGACCTTCTTGTTGTGCTCGTCGGACAGGATGAACAGCAGGTTTTGCGGTTTCAAGCGGGATCCTCCCCGGATCGGCGCGGCGGCGCGCGCCCGGCAGTGCCCCAGTGTAGGCCGGGACCGCCCGCGCCCCGGCACGGCGGCGCTGCCGGCGGCACGAAAGTGGACTAGGATGCCTGTTCCTCCATCCGCAGGCAGGAACGCCATGACCCGTCGACCCGCCCCCATCGCCTTCAACCGGCGCCGCCTTCTCGGCGCCGGCGGCATCGCCGCCGCGCTGCCGCGGGCCGCGCGGGCGCAGGACTACCCGTCGAAGCCGATCCGCATCGTCTCGCCGTTCTCGCCGGGCGCGACCTCCGACCTGGTGGCGCGCGCGATCGGACCCGCGCTCGCGGCCGCGTGGGGCGTCTCCGTGGTGGCCGAGAACAAGCCCGGCGGCGGCAGCATCGTCGGCGCGGATTTCGTCGCCAAGGCGGCGCCGGACGGCCACACCCTGCTGGTGGCCGCGGCGGCGATCGGCGTGATCCCGGCGCTGCACGCCAAGCTGCCGTTCGAGCTCTACCGCGACCTCCTGCCGCTCACGCTCGTCGGCACCGTGCCCTTCATGATGCTGGTGCACCCCTCGGTGCCGGCGAAGACGGTGCAGGAATTCGTCGCCTATGCGAAGGCCAACCCGGCGAAGGTCAATTACAGCTCCGGCGGCAACGGCACCATCCCGCACATGGGCGGCGCGCTGCTCAACATGCGGGCCGGCCTGGCGATGCCGCACGTGCCGTTCAAGGGCGGCGCGGATTCGCTGACCGCGCTGCTCGGCGGCCAGGTGCAGATGACCATCGACGGCGGCCCGCACGTGATCGGCCACATCCGCTCCGGCGCGCTGCGCATGCTCGCGGTGGCCACGCCGCAGCGCCTGCCCGAGTTCCCCGACACGCCGACGATCGCCGAGTCCGGCTTTCCCGGCTTCGAAAGCAACGCGTGGCAGTCGATGTGGGTGACCGGCGGCACGCCGCCGGCGGTGGTGCGCAAGATCGCCGCCGAGGTGACGCGCATCCTGCGCACGCCGGAGATGAGCGAGCGCCTGAAGGCGATGGGCATGCAGCCGATCGGCAGCAGCCCGGAGGACGCCGAGCGCTTCATCCGCGCCGAGACCGCCAAGTGGGGCGCGGTGATCAAGGCGTCGGGCGCGAAGGCGGAGTGAGCGCGATGCTCGCGCGGCGCGCGCTCGGTCGCTCCGGGCTGACCCTGCCGATGCTGGCCTTCGGCGCCAGCGCGCTCGGCACCCTCGACGACGAGACCGCGGCCGGCGCGGTCGACGCCGCGATCGCCGCGGGCATGGACCACTTCGACACCGCGCCCTTCTACGGCCTCGGCGAAAGCGAGCGCCGCCTCGGCGTGGCGCTGGCGCAGGCGCGCGGCCGCTTCACCATCTCGACCAAGGTGGGGCGCCTGATCCGGCGCGGCAGCGACGGCCGGCCGCAGCCGGTGTTCGACTATTCGCACGACGGCGCCGCGCGCTCGCTCGAGGAAAGCCTCGCCCGGCTCGGGCGCACGCGCGTCGACCTCGCGGTGCTGCACGACGTCAGCCGGCGCTTTCACGGCGAGCGCACCGATGCGGTGTTCGACGAGGCGATGGCCGGCGCCTACCGCGCGCTCGAGGCGTGGCGCAGCGACGGCACGGTGCAGGCGATCGGCATCGGCGTCAACGACTGCGCCACCTGCCTGCGCGCGCTGCGCGAAGCCGACTTCGACTTCCTGCTGCTGGCCGGGCGCCTGACGCTGCTCGACGGCGAAGGCTTCGCCGCCGTGCTGCCGGAAGCGGCGCGGCGCGGCGTGGGCGTGATCGCGGCGGCGCCGTTCAATTCCGGCATTCTCGCGATCGGCGCGCGGCCGGAGGCGACCTTCTTCTACCAGAGCCCGTCCGCGGAGATCCTGGAGCGCACGCAACGCATCGAGGACGCCTGCGCGCGCCACCACGTGCCGCTGCCCGCCGCGGCGCTGCAGTTCGCGCTGCGCGACCCGGCCGTCAGCTGCGTGCTGGCCGGGTACCGCAGCGCGGCGCAGGTGCGCGAGAACCTGGCGCACGTCGCGCGCCGGCTGGACGAGGGGTTCTGGGAAGACCTGCGGCGCGCCGCCGACCCGCCCGGGGCATGAGGCCGGCAGGGGCGCGCGCGGCAGCCCTCAGCGCGCCGGCGCGAAGCCCGGAATCCGCGCGCCCTGCGCCGCCGCGTGCGCCGCGATCTCGCCGGCACGCGCGGCCCAGATGCGCTCGCGCTGCGCGCAGATGTGCGCCACCGCCCGTCGCAGGTGCACCAGGCGATAGGCGTGCCCGACCAGGTAGGGATGCAGCGAGAGGTTGAACACCAGCGGCTCGCGGGTCGCCTGGCGCAGCATCTCGTCGAACTGGTCGACGAGCATGTCGGCCCAGGCCGACGGCGCGACCTTCGCCCCATGGAGCGCGGTGATGTCGTTGGTCGGGCGCGCATAGGGCAGCGCGATCAGCGGGCCGGCGCGCGTGGACAGCCACACCGGCTGCTCATCCATCATCCAGTCCATCACGTAGCGATAGCCGGCCTCCCTGAGGAGGTCCGGCGTGACGCCGGTCTCGTTGACCCACGGCCCCATCCACCCCTGCGGCGGCGCACCTTCGGCGGCGCCGATGCGCGCGGTGACCTCGGCGATCATCGCGCGCTCGGTCGCCTCGTCCATGTCGGCCTGGCGCTCGGCGTTGGTGCGTCCGTGGCCGACGATCTCGGCGCCGCGCTCGCGCAGGGCCGCCGCGATCTGCGGGCATTCGTCGTACACCGCCGTGTTGAGGTTGGCGGTGAGCGGCAGGTCGAACTCGTCGAACAGGTCGAGCAGGCGCCAGATGCCGACGCGGTTGCCCCAGTCGCGCCAGGTGTAATTGGGAATGTCGGGCTCGGGCTGGCGCGGGTTCAGCTCCGGCCCCAGCCCCTCGCCGAACGGAAACACCTCGACGTTGATCGCCACGTAGAACGCCAGGCGCGCGCCGTTCGGCCAGTCGTAGACCGGCCGCCCGGCGATCGGCACGTAGGGATAGCGGCCGTGGCGGCGCACGCTCAGTGCCCGCCGGCGACGCGCAGGATCGCGCTGGCGACCCCGCCCCCTTCCGGCGCCTGGTGCACCGCATCGGCACTGACGAAAAAGCGCAGATGGCCGAGCAGGCTGCCCAGCACACCGGACGCGGCGGCGCGCATGTGCGACTCGGGCGCCCAGGCGCTGGTGTAGACCGTCGTGCGCGCGCCGCGCAGCATGCCGGACTCGGGCACCATGGTCTTGACGATCAGGCCGGCGACACGATCACCGTCCAGCAGCGCACCGTCGGTGTCGCAGCGCACGCCGTGGCGCGCGAGCAGGCGCCGGATCGAGGCCTGGTCGAGCAGGTCGACGGTGTGCGTGGTGTCGATCACGAGGTCGCCCGCCGCGCCCGGACGATTGCCCATCGCCACCACCTCCACGCGCGTGATCTCGGCGCCGGTCACCGCCTGCACGCGACGCGAATACAGCGACAGGTCGACGGCGATGGCCGCGTCGCTCACGCGCGCGCGCTCGACCTCGCCGAGGGCGACGCCGCCGCCGAGCGCCGACACCGCGCGCCCCCGGTGCATCGCGACGCGTTCCGGCGTCGCTTCGGGATGGCGCGCCGCCAGGGTCGGCGTCTTGATGAAGAGCAGGCCCACCTGGTCCGGTGCCAGACCGGCGTCACGCATGGCCGCCTGTGCCGTCTGCGCCGTGCGATCGACGAGCGCCGTGGTGCCGATCTCGGCGATCGGGACGACCTCGCTTCGCGCGAAGCCCAGGGCCAGGCGCGCCGGCGCCCGCGGGTCCGCTGCCGTCGCGCCGGCCTCGCCGAACCTTGCGAATGCGAATCCCTGCGGGGAACCCACGCCCTCGCTGCCGATCGCCAGCATCGACATCGCCCGCGTGTCGCCGAGGCCGAGCTCGCCGAACAGCAGGCCGAGCTTCGTCTTCAGCAGCTCGCGCGAGAAGTCGTTGGGCGCATGGTGGCCCTCGGTCTTGGCGAATATCACCAGGCGGCGCAGGTCGTCGAGCGGCTGGGTCGACAGCCACGCGGCGAGCGCGCCGACGTCGCCCGCGCCCCCCATGTCGAAGCAGTGCAGCACGGTCCTCATGGCGTGCCCCCCGCGAGCGGTGCCGGCTCCGGCGCGGCCGTCACCGCGCGACGCGGCGCGAAGTCGACCTGGAGCCGGAAGATGTCGTGGCGCGCCGAATGCCCGGCGGCGTCGAACCAGTACTTCGCGTAGGCGATGCCGGCGAGGTCGATGTCGGCGGTCAGGATGCCTTCGCGGCCGGAGAGCGGCCCGGCAAGCACCTCGCCGGACGGCGCGATGATCGACGAGGCGCCATTCAGGCCGCGCGGGTCCGCCAGCTCGGCGGCCGCCTCGGGCGTGTCGAAGGCCACCGCGCGGGTCGCCGCGTCGATGAAGCCGGTGGCGTTGAGCACGAAGCACTGGCCTTCGGCCGCATAGTGCCGCACCGCGGCCTCGAGGCGGTCGGCGAAGCCGCGCCCCTCCATCAGCGGATCGGGATAGCTTGCCACGTGGATCTCCTCCCCCAGGGACTGCATGGTGTAGCGCGCCAGCGCGAAGTTGTGCTCGCCGCAGATCAGCCCGCCGATGCGGCCGGCTGCGGTCGACAGCACGGCCAGCCCGCTGCCGTCGCCTTCGCCCCAGACGAGGCGCTCGGCATTGGTCGGTTTCAGCTTGCGCCGGCGCAGGGCGAGCGTGCCGTCGGCGTCGAAGAACAGCTGCGTGTTGTAGAGGCTGCCGCCGTCGCGCTCGGTGACGCCGATCACCACCACCGCGCCGGCGCGCCGCGCCGCCGCGGCCAGCGCCGCCGTCTCGGGCCCGCCGACGACAACGGCGGCCTCGTGGAGCCTGCGGAAGAACGCCTGGTTCGCCGCGAGCCCGTGGTGCCAGATGCCATACGGAAAGGCAGGTATGAACGACTCGGGAAAGGCGATGACCCGCGCGCCGCGCGCAGCGGCCTGCGCGATCCAATCGCAGGCGCGGGCGGTGGTGTCCGCGCGGTCGAGCCAGACCGGCGACGCCTGCACCACCGCCACCGTCAGCGGCCGGCTCACTCGCCGCCCCCTTGCGCCTGCGCCGCCGCCACCGCGGCCGGCGCCAGCTCATGGTGTTCCTCGGACATGAACTGCGCGAGCGCGGCGTCGGCCTCGTCGAGGAACAAGGCCCGGGTGACGCCGGCGACGATGCGCGGCGCGGTGTACTTGACGTTGCTGTTCGACGCCGCCGATGGCCCCATCGACAGCGTCGCCGCGCGCGTGATGGTGAACGCGCGGCCGAGCCATGGCGCGGTGCCGGCAACGCGCTCGGTGAACTCGCAGTGGCTCCCGAGGTAGGGGAACCCGCCCAGCCGCGGTTCGGCGAACGCCGGCGGCGGCGCATAGCGATCGCGCCAGAACGCGCAGTGGCGCGCGATCTGCGCCATCTCGGGGCGGCCCGCGAGATCCACGAAGATGCCGGTGGCGGCGAAGACGAAGTCGAAGTGCTCCCAGCCACCCGGCGTGCGCACCCGCACCTGCCCGGCGTGCTCTTCGACCGCCAGCCAGGGCGTCGCCGGCGCCATGCGGAACCCGGGCAGCGCGAGCGCGCGCTCGAAGGTCGGCTGCGGCGGCGGCTGGCTGAGCGCATACAGCCGCTGCATGTAGGCCCACTTGTGCGCGTCCGGGAGTTCCGGATAGTGGGCGAGGAAGCCGGCGTACTCCATCCACCGGCGCGGGTTGGCGGTGGGCAGCCGATCGCGGCGAAAGCACAGGACCGCCTCGCGCGCGCCGCCCTCGAGCGCGGCGATCGCCGTGTCGAATGACGACGCACCGGCACCGATGAGGCCGACGCGCTTGTCCGCGAGCCGCGCGAAGTCGAACGGCCAGTCGTTGGTGTGCGCGTACAGATGCGCCGGCAGCGCCTCGGCGATGAACGCCGGCACCGCATGGCCGCCCGAGCCTTCCGCACCGCTGGCGAAGACCACGGTGCGCGCGGCGACCACGCGGTCGCCCGTGGCATCGCGCACCGTGAGGCGGAAGTGCGGCGAGGACGCGTCCGGCGGGGCGACCGCGACGACCTCGGTCTCGTTCTGCACGTCGACCCCGGTGACCTCGCGGTACCAGCCGAGATAGGCCTGCCAGTCCTGCCGGCTGATGCGGAACAGCCGCTGCCATGCCTCGCGTCCGTGCTGCGCCTCGTACCAGGCGCGAAACGTCAGGGCCGCGTTGCCGAGATCATGGCCGGCGAGGTCCTTGGGTGTGCGCAGCATGTGCATGCGCGCGAAGGTGGTCCAGGGCCCCTCGCGGCCGGCCGGGTTGCGGTCGAACACGCGCACCGCCCCGACACACTCGCGCTTCAGGCCCCAGGCGATGGTCAGGCCGAACTGGCCGCCGCCGACGATCGCGCAGTTGAGCACCCCCGCCGGCGCCGCCGCCCACGGCTTCGCCGGATAGGCCAGCCATTCATTGTCCGCCGCGAGGCGTTCGCGCAGCGCCGCGAGGCTCATGCCGCCCCCGCCGGCGCACCGTGCGCGCACGCGAGCACCCAGCCGGCCAGCGCCGCGGCGGGCGGCGCGGCGGCCGCACTCTCCAGGGCCAGCGCGAGATCCTTGGCGATCCAGCCGAAGCGTTCCCCGAACGCCGCATCGGCTGCGGCGAGCATCGGCGCGTGCTGCTCCATCTGCGCGGACGACGCCGAGCCGGCCGCCAGCGCCGCGAACAGCTGGCCGACGTCCAGTGCGTTGGCCCGCGCGAAGGCGGCGGCCGCGTCGAGCCCGGCCAGCGTGCCGGCGATGCACAACTGGTTGGCGAGCTTGGCCGCCTGGCCGCTGCCGGCCGGTCCGAACGCGACCTGACGGGCGCAATAGGCGGCAAGCACCGGCGCCGCGCGCTCGCGGTCGGCCGCGGCGCCGCCGAGCAGCGCCAGCAGCCTGCCGGCGCGCGCGCCGCCGACCCCGCCCGAGAGCGGCGCGTCGACGAAGCCGACGCCGCGCGCGGCCAGCGCGGCCGCGGCCCGGCGCGCGAACGCGGGACCGGTGGTCGTGTGGTCGATCGCGAGGCACCCGGGCCGCAGGCTCTCGGCCCAGCCGCCGGGCGCGAAGTACAACTGCTCCGCGGCGCTCTCGTCGGTCACGCAGCTCACGTGCACCTGCGCCTCCGCGGCGCGCACCGTGTCTGCCCCGCACGCGCTGCGGTGGGCGGCGAGCGCCGCGGGCCGCGGATCGTGCGCCGCCAGCGCGCAGCCCGCCGCATGCAGGCGCGCCGCGAGCACGGCGCCCAGCGCGCCGAGTCCGAACATCGCGACGGACGGCCGGGTCATGCCGGTGCCGCCGCGCAGGCCCGGGCCGGGCCGGCGACGGCGCCCTCGAACGCCGCCACCCCGGTGACCCAGCCGAAGAAGCGCTCGACGTTCCATGCGGTCGCGTCGGCCAGGAACGACGGCCCGGCGTGGTGGGTGGCGTCCTCGACGAGCAGGCAGAAGTACTCGCGATGATAGGCCTCGCGCAGCGTGCTCTCGACGCAGACGTTGGCGGCAACGCCGCAGAAGACCAGGCTCACGATGCGCCGCGCGCGCAGGAACTGGTCCAGGCTGGTGCCGGCGAAGGCGCTGTAGCGCGACTTGCGGATCACCGGCTCGTCCGGCGCCGGCGCCAGCTCCTCGACCAGCTCGTAGTCCCAGGTACCGTCGGTGATCAGGCGGAACGCCAGTTCCGGACGACTGTGCATCAGCACCTGCGCCTCGGACTTGTGCCAGACCGGCGCACTCGGCCCGCCGACGCACAGGTGACGCGCGTCGAAGCCGCTCTGGATGAACACCACCTGGATGCCGGCGGCACGCGCGGCCGCCACGCAGCGCCCCACCTGCGCGATGGTGCGCGGCGCGTGGCCGAGGTCGTAGCCGACCGCATCGAAGTAGCCGCCCGGCTTGAGAAAGCCGTTCTGCATGTCGACGACCACCAGCGCGGTCTCGGCGGGCCGGATCGCGAGCGCATCCGGGCGCGCGGCGACGCTGACCGCGGGCGCGCTCCCCGGCGCGACGGTGCTCATGGCGTGCCGGTCCCGAGCACGCGGTCGAGCACCCAGTTGTCGAGGGCGTGCACGATCTTCTCCTTGGCCGCGAAGCGCCCGGGACGGGTCAGCGGCGAGCGCAGGCCCTGCTGCTGCAGGATCGTGATGTCGTTGTCCTCCTGCACGACGCGATCCTGGCGCTTGTAGTAGTTCGCGGCGAGCGCCTCGAAGTCCGGTCGCGACAAACGGCTCGACGGGAACAGCGAGGTGTGGATGACCCGGGTGCGCTCGGGGCCGAGCGGCAGCACGTGGAAGGTCCACATCGCGTCGATCGTCAGCGCCAGCATGGTCGCGGGGTAGACCAGCATGAAACGGCTGCCGCGCGTCGACTCGTCGTCGAGCCCTTCGAGCGGCGGGAAGCCGCTGTCGCCCGGCAGCAGCGCCAGCGTGCCTTCGTGGCGCTCGAAGATCGCGCGGTACTGGCCGCTGCCCGCCGGGTCCTCGGGCGTGTTGACCGCCTTGTGCGCGCTGATGGTGGCGCGGTGCACGGTGGGGATGTGGTACCCCTCCATGTAGTTCTCGACCCAGGTCTTCCAGTTGCAGTCGAGGTCGTGCACGCGGATGCGCGTGGCCGCCATGTCGGCGAAGCGATAGGGCGCGAGGCGGGCCGGCAGCTCACCCAGCCACGCCGCCAGCGGCGGCGCGCGGCCGTCGAGGTTGTAGAAGATGAAGCCGTCCCAGGTCTCGCAGCGGATCTCGTCGAGGCCGTAGTCCGCGCGCGAGAAGTCCCGCGTCTCCTCCATCCCGGGGCAGCCGCGCAGGCTGCCGTCGAGCGCGTAGGTCCAGGAGTGGTAGGCGCAGACGAAGGCGCGGCAGTTGCCCTCGCCCGTGACCAGGCGCGCGCCGCGATGCCGGCAGGCGTTGGCATAGGCGCGCACGCGGCCCTCGGCGTCGCGGATCACGACCAGGCTGGCGGCGGCGAAGTCGACGGTGAAGTAGTCGCCGCGCGCGGGAATCCGCTCCGCGCGGCCGGCCAGGAGCCAGCCCCCGCGAAACACCGTGTCGAGTTCCCGCCGGAAGAATTCGGCGTCCGTGTAGCACGCCGCCGGCAGGCCCTCGGCCTCCAGCAGCGGCCGGCGCACCTTCGCGTAGCGCGCCGGATCGAACAGCGCGTCCGGCTCAGGCGGCAATTCGCTTCTCCCCGAGGTTGAGCTCGATCTCGTCGTAGGCGGCGATGCCGGGCATGACCGCGTCGATCTGGCCGAAGAACAGCGCGCGGGTGATGCCGCGTAGCATGCGCGGCATCGAGAACTTGTGGGCGGACACCGAGGTCGAATGCGGCCCCATGCTCACGTAGCTCGAGAAGTTGTAGGCGTACACGCGACCGAGCCAGTCGAAGCCCGTGCCGGCCTCGCGCGGCTGCAGCTGATACTCCGCGCCGACGAACGGGTAGTCGGCCAGGCCGTCGTGGGCCAGCGCGGCCGGCGGGGTGTAGCGATCGCGCCAGCGCGCGATCTGCCGCGCCGCGAGCGCGAGCTCGGCGCGCGCCTCGAGGCGGACGATCGACCCGGTCGCCGCGACGACGAAGTCGTACGCCAGCGTTCCCGCCGGCGTGTCGACGCGCACCTCGCCGCCCTCGAAGGCGACGCGCAGCCACGGGCAGCCGGCCCGGACCCGGCAGTTCGGGTACGACGTCGCCTTGTCCCAGGCGTTCTGCGTCGGCGGCTGGTCGCGGGTGTCGAAGAAATGCGCGATCTCCCAGCGCAGCGCGGCGGGCATCTCGGGGTAGTGCTTGAGCAGGCCGACGTACTCGAGATGACGGTGCGGGTTGATCTGCGGAATGTCGCGCCGCCGATAGCAGATCTCGACGCTCCTCGCGCCGGCGTCGAGCGCCGCGCCGGCGGTGTCGAACGCGGACGCGCCGTGACCGAGGATGCCGACGCGCCTGCCGGCCACGCGCGCGAGGTCGAACGGCACGTTGGAGTGGGTGAGCCGGTCCGGCGGCACGGCCGACGCGATGTGTTCGGGCACGTGCCATTCGCCGCAGCCGTCGAACCCGGTCGCGAGCACGACGTGGCGGGCGAAGACGCGCGCGGGCGCGCGCGGTCCCGCGAGGGGCACCTCGATCAGGCCGTCGCCGGCGTCGGCGAGCGCCCCGGCACGGGTGTCGTTGAGGACCGGCGCGGCGACGAAGCCGCGCAGCCAGCGCAGGTAATCCATCCAGTCGTGCCGCCGCACCCGGGCGAACCCCTCCCAGGCCGCCGCGCCGTAGCGCGCCGCATGCCAGGCGCGCGCCGACAGCGAGGGCAGCCCGCCTTCGAGTCCCACCGAGTGCTTGGGCGTGCGCAGGGTTTCCATCCGCGCGTAGGTCTCCCAGGGGCCCTCGAAGCCGGCGGGACTGGCGTCGACGAGCATGATCCGCGTGACGCCTTCCCGCTCCAGCGCGAGGGCCGCGGCCAGGCCCGACTGGCCGGCGCCGACGATCAGGACATCCAGCACCGGATCGGATCGCGCCGGCGCCGGCCGCACCCAGTCGCGCGCCGGATACGACATCAGTCGCAGATCCTCCCGCGCGCGCGCCTCGAGCGCCGCGAGCCGCGCTGCCGCCGCGTCGCCGCTCATGCGACCCCGTTGAACCGGTAGACCTTGCCGAAGCGCTCCGCCAGGTCCACCGAGTGGTGGTCGACCTGATTGGTGTCGGCAAGCTCGAGATTGAAGAAATCCTTGCGCGGCCCGGCGAAGTACGGCCCGGCGTGCCAGGTGGACCGGTGCAGCATGATCGCGACGTCGCCCGGCACCTCGAAGGCGGCGAGGCGGCCCAGGTCGGGCACCGCCGTCGCGCTGTCGGGGTCGTCGGGCGGGCACACCGCGATCACCCAGGAGCCGCCGCCGACCGCGGCCAGGCACTGGGTGACCTGCAGGTGGCGCGTGATGCGCCGGAAGCCGGACGGCCGCCCCGCGAGGCGCATCACGTAGAAGCGCGGCGTGCCCCGCCCGAGTTCGAGTTGCGCTTCGTCGGGCCCGAACAGCTTGCCGTCCTCGTGCGGCGGCAGCAGCGTTCCGTAGGGCGCGAACGCCGCGGCCTCGATCGGGCGCGCGACCAGGTCGATCGTCTGCGGCTCCATGCGGGCCCGCCGTTCAGCGCGACGCCAGCACGGCGGCCGGGAAGCTGCGCTCGCCGCGCGGCGGCAGGAACGACGAATTGAAGATGACGTCCGAGCTCGGCGGCGTCTTCAGCCCGAACGCGCGCGCGACGTCGTCGACCTGATGGTCCAGGCGCAGCTTGCTGATCGCGCCGACGCCGTCGGCGCGGGTGGTCGCCGTGATCACGAAGTTGTCGAGGAAGGCGCGCAGGCGCCGCAGCTCCAGCGCCGCGTCGACCAGCGGCTCGCGCTCCTTGACGAACCGGATCGCCTCCTCCGGATTGGAGATGGTGTCCATGAGCGCGCGGTTGAAGGCGCGCAGAAAGCCGGCGACCGCCCGCGGGTTCTGCTCGATGAAGCGCGAGGTCGCGAGGATCGCGTTCCCGTAGACGCGCACGCCGTGGTCCTTGTAGAGGAACACGCGCAGGTCGTCCTCCTTGGCGCCGGCAGCGAGCGCGGAGAGCATGGACGACGGCATGAACCCGGTGACGCCGTCGACCTGGCCGCGCAGCAGCATCGGCTCGCGCAATGGCGGCTCCATCGACTGCCACTTGACCACGCCCGGATCCAGCCCCTGCGCCCGCGCGAACAGCGGCCACAGCTTGCGCCCGGCGTCGAAGACCGGCGCGCCGAGCGTCTTGCCGGCCAGTTCGCCGGGGCGCGTCACGTTGCTCTTCTTCAACACCATGGCGCCGGCCGGTGTCGAGTCCAGCACCATGTAGACCGCCTGCAGCCGCGTGTTCGGGTTGTTGGCCATGTACTCGATCAGCGTGCTGGTGTCGCCATAGCCCATCTCGTAGTTGCCTCCGGCCAGGCGCGCCACCGCCGCCGCCGATCCGGTACCCGAATCGAAATGAACGTCGAGGCCTTCCTGCGCGAAATACCCCTTGGCACGCCCCAGGATGAACGGCGCCGCCTGGCCGTCGAAGCGCCAGTCGAGCTGGAAGCGCACGCGCGTCGGCGCGCCCTGGGCGCGCAACGCCGGCGCGGCCGCAAGCGCGGCGGAGGCGAGGCTGGTCGCGAGGAAGCGGCGGCGAGCGGAATGCGATGACATGGTCGATACCTCCGAAGGTGGGCAACAGGCGCCTGCCGCACGGCATGCAGCAGCGCATCGCTCGTTCTGCAACATGCGTGCCACCATGACCCGCCCACCCGCGGCACCCTCGCGACCGCAGGCGCGTCGCCCCGCGCTCCGCTCGCGGCGGCCGCGACCCCGCACGGAATTGATGCACGGCTGCGCCGGGATCGTGCATCGGCATCGCTGCCGTTCGGCCCCGGGCCCTTGCGCATCGCGGCGATCACACCGCATCATTCCGCCATTGCCGAACCAACCCCATCCGCCACCCGACATGGACGAGCATGCGCGTGACCTGCGCGGCTACGGCCGCCACCCGCCCGACCCGCGCTGGCCCGGCGGGGCCCGCCTTGCGGTCAACTTCGTCGTCAACTACGAGGAAGGATCGGAGTACTCGTTCCCCGACGGCGACGGCCGCTCCGAGTCCACGCTCACCGACGCCGGCATGGGCGATTCCGGCGTGCGCGGCCGCGATCTCGCCGCCGAATCATTCTTCGAATACGGCAGCCGCGTCGGCTTCTGGCGGCTGCTCGACCTGTTCGAGCGCCGCGGCGTGCCGCTGACCATCAGCGGCTCGGCGCTGGCGCTGGAGCGCAACCCGGAGGCGTGCGCCGCGATCCGTGAACTCGGGCACGAGGTGATGTGTCACGGCTGGCGCTGGATCAACCAGTTCAACCTGTCCGAGGACGAGGAGCGCAGCCACATCGCGCGCGCGGTGGCCAGCCTGACCGCAAGCATCGGCACGCGACCGCTGGGCTGGTACTGCCGCTACGGTCCGAGCCTGAACACGCGCCGCCTGCTCGCCGAGGAAGGCGGGTTCCTCTATGACAGCAACGCGTACAACGACGACCTGCCCTACTGGACCACCGCCGCCGGCAAGCCGCATCTGGTGGTGCCGCACACCTTCGCCACCAACGACAACAAGTACGCGCGCGGCTGGTTCGGGACCAGCGACGATTTCTTCGCCTGGTCGCGCGACACCTTCGAGGTGCTGTACCGCGAGGGCGCAACCCATCCGAAGATGATGTCGGTGAGCCTGCACCTGCGCGTTTCCGGCCATCCCGGGCGCTCGGCCGGGGTCGAGCGTTTCGTCGATCACGTGCTCGCGCGACCCGACATCTGGGTCTGCCGGCGCGTCGACGTCGCCCGCCACTGGGCCTCGATTCACCCGCCCACGCAGGCTTCGCTGTGGACCGGAAGCGGCGCCTCCCGGTAGAGGCGCGCGAAGCCGGCGCGCCAGTCGCTTCCGCCCTTGCGCCGCACCAGCGCCGGCACGTCCGCGCCCGCGAGCAGGCTCTCCGTCGCCGACCACGACAACTGCCGCGCGGTCTCCACGCGGGGGCGGCGCATGGCTTCGAACAACCGCGCGAACCGCCTCGGGGTGAAGGCGCCTTGCGCGTGCATGACGCGGAACAGATTGACGAACACACAGGCATCCTCGATCGCCTGGGTCGCGCCCTGGCCGAGCGTCGGTGCCATGGCGTGCGCCGCGTCGCCGACCAGCACCACCCGCCCGTCGCCTGCGCTGTAGCAGGCATCGATCTCCTGCGCCCGCGACCAGTGCAGGTGCGCAGCCCGGCCGCAGACGGCGGCGACCAGCCACGCCGGCGCGGGCGCGACCCGGCGGTCGGTCGGCAGGTAGGCGGCGGCAAGGTAGTCCGCCGTCCTCATCTCATCGGGGATCGGCGCGTCCGGCGCCAGCGGCAGGTTGCCGCTCAGATAGATGCGGCCGTCGCGCAGGCGAAACGCCAGCAGGCGGTTCGGTCCGTGATACCACTGCTCGAGGTCGTCGATCACGCGGGCGCCGTGGTCGTCGAGCAGGATGCGGAAGTTCGCGACGCCCAGTTGCCGCGGCGTGGTCGGCCCGCACAGGCGGCCGCGCAGCGACGAGAAGCGGCCGTCGGCCAGGACCAGCAGGTCGGCGCCGACCCGTGTCGGCCGCGCCGAGCCGCCGACCTCGACCGCCACGCCGGCCTCCTCGAGGCACGCGTCGGTCACCTCGCTGCCGTAACTGACGGCGGCCCCGGCAGCGGCCCGGCAGACGCGATAGAGGTCGGACCAGCGAATGCGCAGCCCATCGGCATCCGCGACCTCGCTGAGCGGAAGATGCCACCAGGGCTCGCCGCCGATGTCGGCGGCACGCCACGCGCGCCAGGGCAGGGCGTTGCGCTCCAGCGCCGCGGCGAGCGCCGGCAGGCATGCGCGCAGCGCCACCACCGCGTTGGGTCCGATGTTGAGTCCGTTGCCCACCGTCAGGTGGTCGCTGGGGGCAACGCGCTCGAGCACGTCCACGCGAACCCCGGCGAGCGCCGTCAGGCCGGCCGCAATGATGCTGCCGGCCACCCCGGACCCGGTGATGAGGATGCGCATCGAACACCTCCAATGTGGTCGATGCCGGAACCAAGCAAGGCGTGCGCCAGCGCCGTCTCCGCGCGGGCGCGCCATGCGGCACGGACCGCCGGCGCAGCGCCGACGGCCGGCGTCAACCGGCGTCGAACTGGCCGGCGTTGCGCCCGGTGAACGGCGCGTAGAACGCCTTGATGGCCTCCATGTCGCGGTCGACGTCGCCGGTGGGCAGGAACACCGGGCCCAGGCCGCTGCGCTTGTTCGGATAGTCCATGTAGGCCATCACGATCGGCACGCCGGCACCGAGCGCGATGTAGTAGAAGCCGGTCTTCCAGCTGCGCGTGCGGCTGCGCGTGCCCTCGGGCGGAACGATCAGCTGCAGCGGCGCGCTCGCGGCGCCGATCGCGGCGACCGAGGCTGCCACCAGATTGGTCGACTGCGAGCGATCCACCGGGATCCCGCCCAGCCACATCATGACGCCGCGGAACGGCGGGCGAAAGATCGATGCCTTGCCCATCCAGTAGATGTTCAGGCGCAACGCGAACGCCACCATCAGGGTGTAGGGCAGGTCCCAGTTGCTGGTGTGCGGCGCGGCGATCAGCACGCACTTGGCGCCGTCCGGCGGCAGCGTGCCCTCGACGACCCAGCCGGTGGCGCGCAGGAAGACGACGGAGAACGAACGCAGGACGGTGTTGACCACCGGCGTGCCGAAGATGGTGCGGTGCACGGGGAACGGCCCTCCCCGGCCGTCGCGCATTCTAAGCGGTGTCCCCCGACGGTCGGATCGCCGATGCGACCGGCAGCAGCCAAGGTCCGCTAGACTGGGTCCCTTGCCCGGCGCGCCTGCGCTGCTGGAGGTCCGGAATGCTTCTCCGCCTGCACGCTGTCTCATCCCGGCTTTGCCGCCGCGTTGCGGGGGTCGCTTGTGCGGGCCTGGCTCTCGGCGCCGCGCCGGACGCGCCGGCACAGGCCGCCTGGCCTGATCGCGCGATCCAGGTGGTCGTGCCCTTCCCCGCCGGCGGCGCGCCCGATGTCGTGGCGCGCGCCTTCGTCGAGCGCGTCGGCGAGCAGATCGGCCGGCCGCTGGTGATCGTCAACCGCGACGGCGCCTCCGGCACCATCGGCGCGGCCCAGGTGGCAGCGGCACGGCCCGACGGCCATACCCTCGGCTTCGTCACCTTCGGCCCGCTGGTGATCCAGCCGCACCTGATGAAGGATCTGCCGTACAAGCCCGACGCCTTCGTTCCCGTCTGCCAGGCCTTTGCCAACCAGTCGGTGCTGGCCGCCGCGCCGGCCGGGACGATCGCCACGCTTCCTGACTTGCTCGCGGCGGTCAAGGCCCGGCCCGGCAAGGTGCCGTTCGGCTTCGGGGGCGTCGGCACCCTGCCGCACCTCCTGATGGTGCAGTTCATCCAGGCGGCCGGGATCGACGTGCTGCAGGTGCCGTTTCGCGCCGACCCGGCGGCCATCGTCGGCCTGCGCGGCGGCGAGGTCGAGGCGGTGGTGGTCAACCTCGGCCTGGCGCGTGCGCAGGGCCTGCGCGTGCTCGCCACCTTCGCCGAGGAGCGCCAGACGGAGTTTCCCAACGCGCCGACGCTGCGCGAGGCCGGCTACAACGTCAGCGGCTCGGTCTACGGCGGCCTGGTGGCGCCGCGCGGCACCCCTGAGGAGATCGTGCGCCGCCTCGAGGCCGCGTGCGAGAAGACGGTCGCCGACGAGCGCTTCCGCAATGCGCTGCGCACGGCGGGGCAGCAGCCAATCTATCGCGGCGCGGCAGGGTTCGCCAAGACATTGGCGCAGGACTACGAGACCATGCGCGAGGTGGTGCGCGCCGCGAAGATTCCGGCGAATTGAATTTCGGCAATCGCCTGGGTGGAGCGATCTGCCGGGACCGACGAGGCCCTAGTCGGGCAGGCCTGCTTCCCTCGGCTCCCGCTGCGGGAGGAAGCGCCGAATCGCCGGCCAGACAATCATCAGCGCGCCGATACCGACAACGACGGCCGCGATGGGCCGCTCGAGAAAGATCATCCAAGAGCCATTGCTGATGGTCAGTGTCTGCCTCAGGCTCGCTTCCAGGAAGTCTCCCATCACCAAGCCGAGCGCAAGCGGTATCACCGGGATCCGCAGCCAGGCACAAGCCCACCCGAGAATGCCAAACAGCAATGCCAGCATCACGCCATAGAGCGAGGTCGCCACGGAATAGGCACCCACAAAGCAAAGCGCAAGAATGATCACGCCCAGCACGCGCTCCTCGACCTGGACGAAGCGCACGATGTGGCGCGTGGTCAGGATCAGCAGGATCATGATGGCGACATTGATCAGCACCAACGCCCCGAAGATGCCGTAGGCCAGCTCCGGCTTTTCCGCGAACAGCTGCGGGCCTGGGTAGACGCCATGCACGATGAATACACCCATGATGATGGCGGTCACTGCGTCGCCCGGAATACCGAGCGTGAGCACCGTCCCCATCGCGCCGCCACTGTTCGAATTGTTCGCTGCCTCGGCGGCGACGATGCCCTCCGGGTTGCCCTTGCCGAACGACAGCGGGTGCCTGCTGGACCTGCGCGCTTCGAAATACGCCATCGACGTCGAAAGAGCTGCACCGACAGCCGGCAGGATGCCGATGGCGGTTCCAAGAAGCACCGACTTCGACAGCGTCGACGGGTAGTTGAACGGTTCGGCGAACGCCCGCAAGTTGATCCCGGCCCTGGGCACATCACGCCGCTCCCGTCCCGGCGGTGTGGCCAGCAGCACCAGGGCCTGGGCGACGCCGAACAGGCCGATGATGACCGGGACCAGCGGGACGCCGGTCAGCAACGCGGTGTGGCCGAAGGTGAATCGATGTTCACTCGACGTCTGGTCGATTCCGACCGTGCCAAGGAACAAGCCAAGGCCGAGCATCATCATCGATACGGCGAACTGCCCCTTGTAGGCCTTGGCCACGCAAAGAAGCGCAAGCGCCGCAGTGGCGGCGAACTCGGCGGCGCCGAAACGCCCGGTGAATCGCGCGAGCCATGGCGCGGCCAGCGCGATGACGATCGCGCTGAACATCCCGCCGACGAATGAGGACATGAAGGCGATGCTCAGCGCCCGCTCCGCCTCGCCGCGGCGGGCCATCGGATACCCGTCGAACATCGTCATGATCGACGAGGCCTCGCCCGGGGTCCGGATCAGGATCGAGGTCACGGCCCCGCCGTAGAATGCCCCGCAGTAGATGCCCAGCAGCACGGATATGCCGGCCAGCGGACTCATGCCATACGTGAGCGGCAGCAACACCGCGATCGCCACCCCCGGGCCGATTCCCGGCAGGACCCCGACAATGATGCCCAGCATGCTGCCGACCGCAACTGCGGCTATCACGGCCGGCGCGAATGCCGCGGAGAAACCGACGAGCAGTTCCGTCATCGGATCCATCCTGCGAGCCAGCTGGGTGCGAACCACACCTTGAAACCGACCACGAACACCAGATAGAGCGTTGCGGTCAGGACGAGCGCCATCAGGAGACTGGCCGCCCGCGACAGCCTCGTCTGCCTTGCCAGCAGGAATACACAGGCGCAGGTGGCCGCCGGATAGCCGACCGCGGCGCAGAGAAGGATATAGAGGCCGACTACGGCAGCCCCGGCCAACGCGCGAGGAACACTCGTGTGCGCGACATCAAGCTCGTCGCTCAGCTCGCGCCGGACGCCGCGCACGGCCTGCCATGTCGACCAGCCACCAAAGAGCACGACCAGCGACAGGGCCAGCCAAGGAAAGAACGCCGACCTGGCGTAGTACGGCTGATCCGGGTTGTAGCCCTGGATCAGCCTGGGCGCCAGAAGCATCAGGGTGGCGCCGGCGAGCGCAAACGCGAAGGTGAATCCGGCCTCGCGCCACTGCGCTGCGCCGGGCTTCCCGGTCGACATGGACGGCCCGCCCGGCGCGTCCTGCCTACTTCTTCACCAGACCGAGCGTCGTCATGACTGGGCGCAAGCCGTTGGCTTCCGACTCCATCTGCCTGCGGGTCGCCGCCGGGTCGATGTACCCGTGCAGAATGCCGCTCTTCTGCTCGAAGTCCCTGACCGACGGATCGTTGAGCGCATCGCGCAGGGTTTCCGTCAGCAGCTTGAGCACCTCGCCCGGCGTTCCCTTGGGCGCAAACAGCCCGCTCCAGATGGATACGTCGAAGTCGAAGCCGGCCTCGCGGGTCGTCGGCGTGTCCGGAAGGACGTTGATTCGCTTGGGCGACATCGCGACCAGCGCGCGGGCTTGGCCGCTCCTGATCTGCGCCGCCACCACCGGGTAGGCGACCACGATCAGGTCGACATCGCCCGATTGAATCTGGGAGAAATTTGTCTGCGGAAACACCACACCCTTGAACTTCCAGCCCGAGGCAATCGCCATGCGATTGACCGAGAGCGTCGGCACTGTCGCCGGGCCGAAGTTCCCGATCGCCAGTTCCTTCGCGCTTCCCTTGGCGAAGGCCGCCAGTTCCTGCATGTTCTTGTAAGGCGCATCGCCGCGCCCCACCAGCAGGTAGGGCTGCGTGTTGAAGAGGCCGATCGGTTCGACGTCGCCCATGCCGTACGTGGTGTTCCCCGCCACGACCTGGCTCACCAGCGGGCCGACATTCCCCTGCGCGAGGGTGTATCCGTCCGGCCGCGACTTGACGAAGTCGGTGATGCCGATCACGCCGCCCGCGCCGGGCTTGTTGATGACCTGGACCGGCACTTTCAGGCGCTTGGACATCGCCGCGGCCAGCACCCGGGTGCCGACATCGGTTTCCGTCCCCGGCGGCCAAGGGATCACGATCTCGATCGGCTTCTCCGGATAGGCCGCCCAGGCCGGCTGGGCAAGCAGCGCTGCAGTGCCCAGCGCCAGGATTCCAAGCATGTGTCTGCGCATTCCCGTCTCCAAGTGATTGTTCACGACCACGGCCGACATGCCGCCCTACCACACACCGATCTTCATCCCGCCGTATCGCGCATCCTGCAGCCAGGTATCGGCAAAGCGATCGCTGCAGGTGGTGTAGCGGCGGCGCTGGAGCAACCACTGCGCCAGTTTTGCCGCGTACTCTTCGAGAATCGCCCGGGACGACTCCCGGCCGCCGAGGTCGAAGAACTCCTGCGGATCCTGCTGCAGGTCGAAAAGAAGCGGCCGAAATCCATCGCAATGCACATACTTGTATCGATGGTCGCGCAGCGTGATCATTCCGCACTCCTTGACCGGGCGCCCGAGGGCCTGCCGGGTCGCCGTGCGAAACGAGTAGTCGAACTCGCTCACGGTGAACGTGCGCCATGTCGGCACCGCCTCGCCACGCAGGAGTGGCAGCAGCGACGTACCCTCGAGTCTGTCCGCATTGGGCCGCGCGCCCAGAGCGCTGACAAATGTGGGCAGCAGATCGATCGCCTCGACGAAGCGGTCGACTTCGACGGTTCCCCGCGTCGCGTCGGCGGCGGCGTCAGGATCGTAGACGATGAGCGGCATGCGGCCCACGCTATCGTGGAACAGCTCCTTCTCGCCCAAGTAGTGATCGCCGAGGTAGTCGCCGTGGTCGCTGCAGAAGACCACCATCGTGTCCCGCCAGCGGCCGGCCGCCTCCATCGCATCGAACAGGCGGCCGAGATGATCATCGACCTGCCGGACCAGGCCCATGTATACAGGGATCACCTTGTATCTGACCTCGTCCTTGGAGAAATTGCGCGACGCCTCGTGTCGCAGGTACTGCGCGAGGATCGGGTGCGGCTCAAGCCTCTCGGCTGCATGGCGGACCGGTGGAACGACGTCGGCCGCCCGATACATCGCGTTGTACGGACTTGGCGCGACGTACGGCCAGTGCGGCTTGATGTAGGACAAATGCAAGCACCAGGGCGCGTCGCCCTGTTCCCGGATGAATTCGATCGCACGGTCGGTGCTGTAGGCTGTCTCCGAATGTGGCTCGGCGACGCGAGCCGGCTCCTGCGCATAGCGCATGTGCCAGCCGCTCAGGACGCTACCGCTGCCATCGACTGCGGAGTTGGCATGGCTGAGCCACGGATTCGGTCCGGCGTAGCCCTGTGCCTGCAGATACGTCGTGTACCGGTTGGCCGCGATATCGAGCGTCGCACCATCGGTCAGCACGCCATCGTGCCGGTCGTACGGTTCGAAGCCAGCTTCCATCGCCAGCACGCCTGCAGGCGATGCGGGATCGATCCCGCGCGCCCGCAGGGAAGCCGCATCGCCTTCCGCATGCGTCTTGCCATCGACCGCGACCCGCAGCCCCAGGGGGCGAAGGTAGTCACCCAAGGTCCGCTCGTCGATCGGCAGCGCAACGAAATTCGCGAAGGCGCGATGGCTGCTGACGTACCGCCCGGTATAGAAGGACATGCGCGACGGGCCGCACGATGCCGACTGAACGAACGCATTGGCGAACCGGACCCCCCGCGCCGCCAGCGCGTCGATGTTCGGTGTGCGCAGCGTCGGATGCCCGAAGCAGGACAGGTAGTCCCAGCGCAGCTGGTCACACATGATGAACAGTATGTTGCGAACTGCCGCCATGGCCGGGCCCGGATCAGAGGCCGATCTGCTTGAACTTCCGGGTCTGCGCCACCAGCGCAACCTCGGTCGGGAGCCTCTCCATGCTGCTGGCACCGTAGAAGCCGTGGCAATGGCGGCAACGCGCGAGCACGTAGGCGGCATCCTCGGGACTCGATATCGGCCCACCGTGACACAGCACGATGACATCGTCGCGTACCGAGCGCGCCGCCTGGGCCCACTCATCGATCAGCGCGACACAGTCGTCGAGCGACTTTGCGGTCTCGGCGCCAATGCTTCCCCCGGTCGTCAACCCCATGTGGGGGACGATGATGTCCGCGCCCGCCTTGGTCATGGCGACGGCATCGGCCGCGCTGAAGACGTAGGGCGTGGTCAGCATGTCGGCAGCATGCGCCGCAGCGATCATGTTCACCTCGTGCGCAAACCCCATGCCGGTTTCTTCCAGATTCTGGCGAAACACCCCGTCGATCAAGCCCACGGTCGGGAAGTTCTGGACCCCGGCGAATCCGAGCCGCTTGAGTTCCTGAAGAAACGGCTCGAGCAGCATGAAGGGATCCGTGCCGTTGACGCCTGCCAGGACCGGCGTATGCCTGACGACCGGGAGGACTTCCCGCGCCATCTCGACCACGATGTCGTTGGCGTTGCCATATGCCATCAGGCCGGCCAGGGACCCTCTTCCTGCCATGCGATAGCGGCCCGAGTTATAGATGACGATGAGGTCGATGCCGCCTTGCTCCTCGCACTTCGCGGAAAGGCCCGTCCCGGCACCGCCCCCGATGATCGGAATGCGCTTGCCGATCATCTCGCGGAAGCGGCCAATGATTGCCCTGCGGCTGTTGTCGCGCACGCTCAGCGTCCCATCACTTGGACGAACTGCTCGGCCAGCGCGTCGGAGAATGCCTGGTCGTTGATCGCGAAGGGAAGTCGGATCAGCTTGCGATTCGCTGTCTGCCGCACGGTGCGGTCCAGCGCCTCGAACAGCGCTTGATCCGCCACCGGATCATGAAACGGCATGCCTTCCACGTCGATGATCGACACCCCTTTTTCGGGAATCAGGAATCGTACCGGTCCTTCGCAGGCATTGAGCTTGTTGCCGATCCATTCGCCCATCTGCCGGTTTTCGTCTGGCGTGGTGCGCATCAGCGTGACTTGTGCGTTATGGACGTGCAGCTTGCGCGACCGGTACTTCTCGGGCACGGTCTCGATGCCGCCGAAATTGACCATGTCGAGCGCACCGCACGAGCCGACATAGGGAATGCGGGTGCGCGCGATCGCACCCAGGCGGTCCTCGCCGGCGCTCATGACGCCGCCCATCAGCAGATCGGCAACCTCGGTCGTCGTGACATCGACTACCCCCACGAAGCGGCCGCTGTCGACCAGCTTCTCCATCGTCTGACCGCCGACCCCGGTGGCATGAAAGACGAAGCATTCGTAATCGCCTTTGAGCCTCTCGATGACCTGGTTCACGCAAGGCGTCGTGACGCCGAACATAGTCAGACCGATGTTGGGCAGTTCCCTGGCGGATGCCGGGGGCAGGCCGAACTTCAGCGCACCCGCCAGAAAGCGCGCCGCGTTGCCAAGCACGACACGGGAAATCGAATTGATGCCGGCGATGTCGACCACCGAATACATCATCGCAATGTCGTTCGGGCCGACATAAGGCGCGACGTTGCCCGAACCCACCGTCGATACCATGATCTTCGGCACGCCGATCGCGAGGCGCCGCATGCCCGGCGTGACCAGCGCCGTGTTGCCCGACCCGCCCAGACCGATCATTCCCGCAATATCCGCGCGATTCGCATCGACAAACTTCTCGAATGCGATCGTCATGGCCGCGAGCGCGCGGCCGCGGTCGGTCTCCCGGAACACGGCGTCCGCGCCCTCCGGATGGAAGGTGGCCACCTTGCCTGCGGTGACGTCCGCGCCAGACTGCTTGCTCAGCGGCCCGATGTCAACAAGCTTGACTGCAACGCCCGCCTGCTGCAGCACCGACTTGACGTAACTCAGTTCCTCGAATTTCGTGTCGCCGGTACCGACGACATAAGCGCTCGTCATGACCATTCCTCCGTTCCGGTGTGGCGATGGCACCTGGGTTCGTGCCAACGGCGGCGCGGCTCGCGAGCCGGTCTTCTTGTTGTGCCGGCGGATTCTATGAACGACCTCCGGAGCGCTCAAGTACAATCTCCGTTTGTTCCACTTGATGAAACAGTGGAAGCATGTCGGCACGCAAACACGGCTCTGCGCAGCTCAGCTCGGGGAGATTGACGGTCCGTTCGCTCGAACGAGGACTCGACGTGCTGCATATCGTCCAGCGACTTGGCGTCGCATCGGCGGGAGCGATTCACCGGGAATGCGGGTTGCCCAAGCCGACGCTGACGCGCCTCCTGCGCACGCTCGAGGCCAAGGGCTTCGTGTGGCGCAGCATCGCCGACGGCATGTTCAGGCCGAGCTACCAGAGTCACGGTGCGGTCGCCATGCCCGCGGCCGGCTATCGACTCGCCGCGGTG
This sequence comes from Burkholderiales bacterium, assembly GCA_016790695.1. GTDB lineage: Bacteria > Pseudomonadota > Gammaproteobacteria > Burkholderiales > JAEUOS01 > JAEUOS01. The sequence goes on along the minus strand of JAEUOS010000063.1, from coordinate 64,980 downwards.
GCAGGGCCCGTACTCGACGCCCTGTGCGCGAAAGTGCATTGGCCATCCGATGTCTCCGTGCGGAACCGCACGTTCATGCAACTGTGCGAGAGCAGCCGGACGCGCGCGTACTTCACCCTCAATCGCTTGCAGATCGGCTTCCAGATCAGCATGCTGCAGTCGGCACCGGGACGCGCGTATCTCGCGTGGTGCCCGGAAAAGGAGCGTGCGGAAATACTACGGCGCCTCGCGATGGGCGCAAAACCTGGGTCGGACATGCTGCGCCAACCTGCGCGTCTGGCGCAGGTGCTTTCGCAAACCCGCGAACAGGGCTACGCCCTGCGCGACCCGGACTGGGGCGGCGGGTTCGGCAAATCCAAGGGCGAGTACGACGACGGGCTGAACGCTATCGCACTACCGATTCTTTCTGGCCGCAAGGTCCTGGGCTGCGTCAACATCGTCTGGATTGCACGTCTGTTCGGCCCTGACCGCATTGTCAGGGACCATATCTCATCGTTGCGCGCCGCCGCTGAGGAGTTGAGTGTATTGGCAGCGACCGCTCGTGCGATCTAGTCTGAGAAGCAGCACTTGGCTTGGGTGCGCCTGGAAGATCGGCTGAGTTCCTGCACGCCCGGCTGGGGCGAATTGCGAGACGGATCGAACATCGACAACGGCACTGTTGTGAGCGGTAGCGTGCTGCGATGGACTTTTCCTCCAGCTAATGCGGAAATGCTCTTCGGCCACGCGCCCGTTACGACCGCTCGCGCACGGAGCTAAGCAAAGTTCCGGCCACTCGCTTGAAGGCCGGGCGCACAAGCGTACGCACTTACAGGTGCGCGCCACCGGTGGCCTGCAAGTCGGCGCCGGTGATGAAACTGCCGGCCTCCGAGCACAACAGCAGTGCCGCGCCGGCCATCTCCTCGGGCAGCCCGGCACGCCGCATCGGGTTGGCATTGGCCTGGATCACGCGCCACTGCGCGTCGTCGACACGGCGCCAGGCATTGCGCGCGGTGGCCACCAGTCCCGGCGAGAGGTTGTTGACGGTGACGCCGTGCCCGGCCAGTTGCCGCGCGAGATTGATGGCCAGGTTGTGCTGCGCGCTCTTCAGGGCCGCGTAGATCGCCAGTTCCGGATCGGGCCGGGTCTGGTTGATGCTGCCGATGGTCAGGATGCGGCCCCAGCCGCGCGCGCGCATGCCGGGCACCGCCGCCTGCAGCAGTTCGACCGTGGCATGGAAGTTGATGCGGGTCTGGCGCTCGCGCTCGGAAGCGCTGATGTCGACGAAGGCCTCGCGCTGCTGCACCGAGGCGCACACCACCAGCACGTCGATGGCGCCGAGCGCGGCCTCGGCGGCCGCGAAGGCGCGGGTCCCCGCACCGGCGTCGCCGAAGTCGGCCGCGACCATCGCGTGGCGCACGCCGCGCTCTCGCAACAGGCCGGCGAGTTCGGCGGCCGCCCCGGCGTGGTCGAGCCCGGCGTCGGCCGCCGGCGCGTACTGCACGGCCACCTCCGCCCCGGCATCGGCGAACGCCATCACGATGGCGCGGCCGATCGACAGGCTGCCGCCGGTGACGAACGCGCGCCGGCCGGCCATCGAAAAGCGCGCGGCGACGCGCGCATCGCCACCGCCCGCGGTCACGCCTTCAGGTTCCAGCTGGCCGCTTCCCACACCGGCCGTCCGCGCACGTCGCTCTTCATGTCGTCGAACACCTTGCGCTCGGGCACGCGGCCGACCACCTCGTAGGCGGCGCGCGAGACATCCGCGCCGAGCGCGAAGATCTTCTTCGCCGCCTCGGGGTCGAGCGCGGACTGGAAGATCGCCTTGGTCGTCGACAGGCCCACCAGGGTGCGCGCGTCACCCTCGGTGACCCAGGACCAGCCGCGACGCTTCCACAGCACGTTGTCGATCCAGTCGCCCTGCGACTGCGCGGATCCCGCCCAGTTCACCGAGCCGGCCTTGATGATTTCCGACGTGCCGCCCTTGGCCAGCACCGCGACCGCGCGATGGTTGGCAACCAGGAGGGCCGTGACCGCCTTCGGGTTGGCGGCCAGGAAGTCGCGGCGCGCGACGATCCAGATGCGATGCGGGTAGTAGGCCTCCGGCGCGAACGGCGTCTTCGCGAAGCTGGCGATGGTCTTGCCCGCGCCGCTGCCCTCCGGACCCTTGTAGGCCGGGCCGGTCTTGCCGTCGTTGCGCAGCACGGTGACGAGCGCGCCTTCGCGCTCGGCCATCGCCGAGGTCGGCGCCAGGCTCAGGCATGCATCCACGCCCGACTGCGCGCGGCCGAGCTCGGTCAGCGCATTGATGTTGCGCAGGTTGATGCCCCACTCCTTCGGATCGTCGATGTTGGCGTGCGCCTTGAGCATGCGCACCAGCACCAGGTGCAGGTCGGAACCGACGATGGTGAGAACGGTCTTGCCCTTCAGGTCGTCGAGATTCCTGATCGGCGACTTCGGCGGCACCTGCAGCGGAAACAGGTTGCCGCCGCCGACGATCGCCAGCGGCACCACCGGATCGGGACCGGTGAGCGAGCGGATGGTCGGCGTCGAGCCGAGGGTGCCGAACTGCAGCTGGCCCGCGGCGATCCCCTGCAGCATGCGCAGCAGCACCGGGAACGAGAGGAATTCCGGCTCGACGCCGGCCAGCCCGAGTTCCTTGGCCGCCTGCTCGAGCAGGTTGTCCTGGCGCATCTTCATGATCAGCGCGCCGGATTCCTGCGCCAGGCCCACGCCCAGGGACATCTTGACCGCCTGCGCGAACGCGGGACTCACGCCGAACATCGGCAGGCCGGCCAGCGCGCCCGCGCCGGCCAGGAACGAACGACGATCGATCTGTTGCATGACAAGTCTCCTTCGTTGGATGAATCTCCCGACACGGGCGGCTACTGCGTCTCCTCGGCGATGGCCTGCGCGGCCTCGTCGCGAATCAGTTCCCACAGGTGCGCGGTCAGCCGCGCCACCTCCGCCGAGCCGCGCAGGGCGGCGCGCGGCCGCGGCAGATCGACCTCGAGCACTTCCTTGATGCGCCCCGGGCGCCGTCCCAGGACCAGGATGCGGTCGGCCAGCAGGACCGCCTCGTCGATGCCGTGGGTGACGAACATCACCGTCGGCCGTTGCGCGCCGGCGCGCGCGTCTCCCCACAGGCGCAGCAGCTCGTCCTGCAGGATGATGCGGGTCTGCAGGTCGACTGCCGCGAGCGGCTCGTCCATCAGCCACAACGTCGGCTCGTTGGCCAGCATGCGTGCCAGCGCGCAGCGCTGGCGCATGCCGCCGGAAAGCTCGTGCGGGTAGCGTCGCTCGAACCCCTTGAGGCCCACCAGGTCGATCAGCGTCTGGGCGCGCGCGCGCCGCGTGGCGGCGTCGACGCCGCGCGCGAACGGGCCGAATTCGACGTTGCCGGCCACGGTGCGCCAGGGAAAGAGCGCGTATTCCTGGAACATGACGCCGCGCGCCGGGTCCGGCCCGTCGACCGGCCTGCCCTCGAAGAGCACCGACCCCGAGGTCGGCGCGGCGAAGCCGGCGATCAGCGAGAGCAGCGTCGACTTGCCGCAGCCCGACGGCCCGACCACGGTCAGGAATTCGCCGCGACGCACGGAGAAGTCGATGCCGGCGAGCGCCTCGACACGCTCGCCGTCGCGCGAGGACTGATAGACCATCCCGACGCCCTGAAGGCGCACCAGTTCGTCTAGTGGCTTTTCCATGGCAGCAGCCTTTCCTGGACCCGGCGCAGGCCGGCGTCGATCGCAAAGCTCACCAGCCCGACGACCAGCATGTAGAAGACCAGCGCATCGACATCGCGCTTGACGTAGAGCGTCTCGACCATCAATTGCCCGATGCCGGCGACGCTGCGCCCGTGGCCCGCCACCTTGATCCCGACCGCCAGCTCGGCGGCGATGATCGAGGCCCAGGCGAACGCGAGGGCGATGCGCGCGCCGGTGAAGATCATCGGCAGCGCCGACGGCAGCAGCACCGAGCGCAGCATGACCCAGCGGCCGGCGCCCAGCGCGCGCGCCGCCGACAGCAGGCGGCGATCGACCTGGCGCACCGCCTGGCTGGAATTGACGATGAACGGAAACACCGCGCCGTAGGCGACGACGAACAACGCGGCATTGCCGCGCACGCCGAGCCACAGGATGGCCATCGGAATCCAGGCGATCGGCGCGATCGAGCGCAACGCGTCGAGCACGGGGCGCAGCGCGCGGTCGAGCGTGCCGAAGGCACCGACGGCCAGCCCCAGCGGAATGCCGACGCAGGCGCCGAACAGGAAGCCGATCAGCACCCGTGCCAGGCTGCCCGACATCGCCTGGAAGATCACGCCGTTGGCGGTCAGCTGCGCGCCGCTCCAGAGCACGCCTCCCGGGTGCGGCACCAGGCCCTGGGTGCGGGTCGCCTGCACCGCCGCCTCCCAGGATGCCAGGACCACGAGCAGCACCGAGAGCGGCAGGAGCACGCGCGCGCGCCGCGACAACGGCCGGGTCATGCCGCCGGTCATGCCGCGCTCTCCGCGGCCGCCGGGTTCCAGCGGCGCGCCAGGTGCTGCAGTGCGCGCAGCAGCAGATCCGCGCCCAGGCCGAGCACGCCGACGATCAGGATCGCGGCCATGACCCGGTCCATCTGGAAGAACTCCTGGTACCAGAGGATGCGCCAGCCGATGCCGGCATCGCCGCCGACGATCTCGCCGGCCACCAGCGACATCCAGGCGACGCCCAGCGACAGGCGCGCGCCGGCGATCACCGACGGCAACGCGGCGGGCAGCACGACGCGCGTGACCACCAGCCGCCGCGACGCGCCGAGCGACCGCGCGGCGTGGATCAGCCGCGCGTCGACGCGCCGGATGCCGTCCAGCGTGGCGACGAAGATCGGGAACATCGACGCATAGAAGATCAGGAACACCGGCACCGCGCGGCCGACGCCGAACAGCAGTATGGCCAGCGGAATCCACGCGATCGGGCTGATCGGACGCAGGAACTCCACGAACGGGTCGACGATCGCCTCCAGTGCGCGCGAGCTCGCGGCCACGAGCGCGAGCGCCAGGCCGGCGCCCACCCCGAGGCCGTAGCCGATGGCCAGATGCAGGAGGCTCGCACCGATGTCCGCGGGCAGGTCGCTGCCCTGCATCGCGGCGAATGCGCGCCACACGGTCAGCGGCGGCGGCACCAGCGTCGCGTTGGCGGCGAGGCGGCTGGCAACCTCCCAGACGACGACCACTGCCGCCACGCCGGACAGCGGCAACGCAACCGCGCCGAAGCGCGCCCCGGCGCGGCTCATGCGAGCGCCCACGCGCCGGCTGCCGCGCAGGCCAGGCCGCGCACGCCGGCATCGAGCGCGAGCACGGCGCCGGACAGCGGTTCGGCGGCGAGCGTTGCCTCGGAGAGACGCTGCCGGCCGGTGGTAACGAACAGCGTGTCGAGCCCGGCGCCGCCGAAGGCGCAGGACGTCGGCATCGATGCGGGCAGGGCGAGCAGGCGGTCGAGCCGGCCGTCGGGCCGGAACCGTGCGATGCAGCCGGCGTCGACCCGCGCACTCCACAGGCAGCCGTCGGCGTCGACGGCGGTGCCGTCCGGGCGGCCCGGCGCGACGCCCGCATCGACGAGGGTGCGCCAGGGGCCCGGCGTACCGGTGGCCAGGTCGTAGGGCGCGCTGTCGATGCATCCGCTGCGGGTATCGGCGAAGTACATGGTGCGCGCGTCGGGCGCGAAGGCGATGCCGTTGGGCACGGTGATCTCGCCGCGCAGGCGCGCGGGCATCCGGTCCGCGCCGACCCGGTACAGGCTGCCCGCGGTGCGCGCGCCGTAGTCCCACATGCTGCCGCACCAGATGCGCCCGAGAGCATCGGCCTTGGCCTCGTTGAGACGGTTCTCCGGCATGCCGTGCTCCAGCGTCGCCAGCCGCGCCAGCGCCCCGCCGGCGGCATCGAACCGGTGCAGCGCGTCCTTGAGAGCGACGACGACGACCTCGTCCGCGGCGGCGACGACCGCGCCGATGACTTCCGGCATGGTCCAGGCATCGATGCGCGCGGATGCCTGGTGCCAGCGATGCAGCGACGGCCCGCGCACGTCGATCCACCACAGGCTGGCGGAGCGCGCGCACCAGACCGGAGATTCGGCGAGCACATGGCGAGCGTCGCCGAGCGCGTCGCAATCGGGCCGCTCGGCGATCATGTCGCCTCCCAGACGCGCCGCGCACTCGCGGCGTGCTGCGCGAGCAGCGCGCCGTCGAGCCCGATCCCCAGGCCGGGTGCGGCGGGAACCGCGGTCGCGCCGGCGACGCGTGCCGGCACGTTGCCGAACGCCAGCGCGTCGAACAGCGGGCTCTCGTCGTACTGGAGTTCCAGCATGTCGAAGCCGTTCATCACCGCGCCCACGTGCACGCTCGCCATGTGGGCCACCGGGCCGCTGGGGTTGTGCGGCGACATCTCCACGCCGTGGCGCTCGAGCATCCCGGCCACGCGCAGCATCTCCGCCAGGCCGCCGACGTACTTCACGTCCGGCATCATGACGTCGTAGGCGCCGGCCTCGCAGTAGGGCCGGAACGCCGCGCAGCCGATGCCCTGCTCCATCCCGGCCAGGCGGATGCCCCCCGCATTGGCGCGGCTGCGCAGCCGGGCGATCGCGCCCAGGTTGGCCGCGTTCTCGGGCAGCGGGCACTCGATCCAGTGAAGCTCGAGTCCGGCGACCGCGTCGATCAGGGCAGCAGCGGTCGCTTCGTCGAAGCGCCAGTGGCAGTCGACCATCAGGCGGATCGCGGGACCCGCGGCGGCACGCACCGCGGCGATGCGTGCAAGGCCGGCGCGCATCGCCGTGCCGCCCTCGCCGCGCGCGCAGCGCGCCGGATCGACCTCGTCGAAGGGCGCGATCTTGAGCGCGCGAAAGCCGGCCGCGAGCGCATCGCGCGCGCTCGCGGCGAAACCCTCCGGGGTGCGCACGAGCGTGCGACGGTTGATGTTGGCGTACACCGGCAGCCGGTCGCGCCGCGCACCGCCAAGTGCCGCGGCCAGCGGCATCCCCGTCTGGCGCGCGCGCAGATCCCACAGGGCCTGGTCAACGGCGCTCGCGGCGGCGGCCTCGGCCAGCGCCTGGGGGGCGATCGAAGCGGCGAACGCGTCAGGCCGCTCCGGCGAAGCGCGCACGACGGCATCGGCCATGCCTGCCAGGGCCGCGGCAACCGCCGTCTCGGCGCCCTGCAGCGTGGCCTCGCCCCAGCCGACGCGGCCATCGGCGTCTTCGAGCGAGACGAACAGCCAGCGCGTCTTCCCCGAGACCGTGCATGCGTCAAGCGCCAGACGGCGCAGCGGCGCGGCATTCATTGGACTACCCTCCTGTCACTGCGTGACATCCACCCCGCGGAAGGCGCATTGCGCAATGCGGCGCTCCGTTCGGACGGCCGGGCGGGAGCGCTCATGCGCGCTTGCGCTCCATCACCGGCGCGGCAGCCGCCGCTGCGACCCGCGCGAGCAGCACCAGCTTGGCCTTGGTCGCATGCGCGCCCATGATCATCGCCGCCGCCTCCTCGTCGTGCGCATCGAGCGCGGTGAGCAGGTGCCGATGATCGTTGGCGACGCCCGCGAAGCGCGCCTCGCCGTAGCCGAAATGGCGCCACAGGGCGGCCAGGAGCATCCAGTGCCTGTCGACGATGGGCAGCGCATCGACGTTGTCGGCGACGCGATTGATCGCCTGGTGAAAGCGGCGGTTCTCCGCGACCACGCCGGCATGGTCCGAGCGCGCGATGCGCCGCTCGAGGGCATCCTCGATGGCCTCGAGTTCGGCGATATCGGCGGCCGTGCAGCGGCGCGCCGCGCGCCGCACCATCATCACCTCGAGCGCGGTGCGGATCTCGAACAGGTTCTCCACGAAATTCGCGTCGATGGTGCGCACCCGCGCACCGCGATTCGGTTCGATCACCACCAGGCCCTCGCCCTGCAGTTCGCGCAGCGCCTCGCGCACCGGCATGTGGCTCACGCCATAGCGCGTGGCCAACGCATCGATGGTGATGCGTTCGCCGAAACGCAATCCGCCGGCGACGATGTCGTCGCGGATGCGCAGGCCGATGTCGAGGTTGCTGGTAGACATTTGATCAAATAATTGCCATCATTTTGGGAATCTACCCGAACAATGTCAAGAATGTCAGCTTGTTTTGATCAAACATGCCCAAGCCGTCGGGCAACGCACTGCCGTGCACGATGCGCCACGCCCGTGCCCCTGCGCAAATGCGGAAGCGGGAATTTCGTGCCATCGGTTCGCAGGCTTCCGCCGCACGGGCGACAGCGCCGCGGCGGGATCGTGGAATCAACCGCCTTCCCCTCGCCGACGGCGAGCCCGAGTCCTGCGCCACTGCGGGGCACCCGGAGGACGTCCCGCGTGCCTGGGCCACCCTGGCGCGAAATCTGCGGTCAGGGCTGCGCCACCGTCAGCGCATGCGCGAGTACGCGGATGCGCAGCCCGGTCACCCGGCCGAGATACTCGCCGTCCGCGGCGACAGGCAGCGGGGTGTCGCATGTCAGATCGAGGCGCGCAAAGTCGCGCGTCTCCACGCGCGCGTCGCCGAGGTGGCGCCCCGCCATCAGGCGCGGCAGCATGGCGAGCGCGCCGGCGCGGCCGAAGCGCCCGGCCAGCAGCAGGTCGAGACGGCCGTCGTCGATGCGCGCCCCCGGCACCGCCGGCATGCCGCTGCCGAAGCTCGGCGTATTGAGGCTCGCGGCGAACAACGCCTCGCCCTCGTGCACCGGGATGCCGTCGACGGCCACGCGCAGGCGGTGCAGCCGCAGCGCGGCCACCTCGCGCAGCGTGGCAAGCAGGTAGCGCGGCAGGCCGGTCAGGAAGCGCGGCCCCTCGAGCGCGCGGCGGCAGACCGCGGCGTCGAACCCGGCCGAGAAGCTCGAGACGAACGGCACCGTGCGGCCGTCGCAGTCGGCCTCGCCCAGGTCGATGCGGCGCTCGCGGCCGGACCGCGCGACCTCGAGCGCGCTGCGCCATGGCATGCCGTGCAGCCCGAGCGCGCGCGCGGTGTCGTTGCCGCTGCCGCTGGGAAGCAGCGAAAGTCCGTGATCTCCGGCCAGCAAACCCGGCAGCAGGCGGTTGAGCGTGCCGTCGCCGCCGACGACCAGCACACGGGACCCGCGCGGCAGCGCGGCGAGCTGCCCCAGCCCGTCGGCCACCGAGGCGGCGACATGCAACCGGCACCCCGGCGCCCCCTCGGCCAGCGCCGAGCGCAACGGCGCGACCAGGCGCGCCGCGCGCCCGCCGCCGGCCTGCGGATTGACGAGCGCGAGGTCCACGCGTCAGCCGGCCGGCAGGCCGGCGATCGCCGCGTCGACGGCGCGCGCGAGGATGTCGACGATCTCGCCGATGTCCTCGCGCGAGGCGATGAACGGCGGCGCCAGCAGCACGTGGTCGCCGCGCTGCCCGTCGACGCAGCCGCCGCTCGGATAGCAGGCCAGGCCGCGCTCCATCGCGGCGCGCTTGACGCGCGCGTGCACCTGCAGCGCGGGATCGAACGGCCGCGCGTCGGCGCGCTCGGCGACCAGCTCGATCGCCCACATGAGGCCGCGGCCGCGGATGTCGCCGACGTGCGGGTGCGCGCCGAACGCGCGGCGCAGGCCGGCCTCGAGGTCGGCACCGCGCGCGCGCACCGCGGCGAGCAGGTCGTCGTCGTCGATCACGCGCTGCACCTCGAGCGCCGCGGCGCAGGCGATCGCGTGGCCCATGTAGGTATAGCCGTGCTGGAACGCGCCGGAGCCGGCAGCGAAGGCGTCGTGCACGCGCCGGCCGACGAGCACCGCGCCGATCGGCTGGTAGCCCGCGCCCAGGCCCTTGGCGATGGTGATCAGGTCCGGCGCCACGCCCTCGGCCTCGCACGCGTAGCGCGTGCCGCAGCGGCCCATGCCGCACATCACCTCGTCGAGGATCAGCAGCACGCCATGCCGGTCGCACACCTCGCGCACGCGACGGAAATAGCCGGGCACCGCCGGCGCCGCGCCGAGGGTGGCGCCGACCACCGGCTCGGCGACGAACGCGATCACCGTCTCCGGCCCGGCGGCGGTGATCGCGTCGTCGAGTTCGCGCGCCAGGCGCGCGCCGTAGGCGTCGGCGCTCTCCCCCGCCGCCTGCTCGCGATACGGATAGCAGGGGCTCACGTGCGTGGCCGGCATCAGGAGCGGCGCGTACGGCGCGCGGCGCCAGCGGTTGCCGCCGATCGCGAGCGCGCCCAGCGTGTTGCCGTGGTAGCTCTGCCGGCGCGCGATGAAGCGCGTGCGCCGGGGCTGGCCGATCTCGAGGAAATACTGGCGCGCCATCTTGAGCGCGGTCTCCATCGCCTCGCCTCCGCCGGAGACGAAGGTCGCGTGGCTGATGCCCGGCGGCGCGTGCGCGACCAGATGCGCGGCCAGCGCCTCGGCCGGCTCGGTGGTGAAGAAGCTGGTGTGCACATAGGCGAGGCGCTCGGCCTGGCGCCGGATCGCCTCGACCACGCGCGCATGGCCGTGGCCGAGGCAGGAGACGGCCGCCCCGCCGCAGGCATCGATGGTGCGCCGGCCGGCGGCGTCGAAGAGGTGGATGCCTGCGCCGCGCACCGCGACCGGGTAGTCGTGGCCGGGCGCGCGGTGGAAGATCCTCGACGTCGGCTTCGCGAAATCGGCGGTCATGGTCGGCGGGCGGCGCCGCGGTGCGGCAACGCGGGTCATTCTATGGCCTGCGCCGCGCCGCCGCGCGGCGCGCTGTGACACACTTGGGCAACCGCAACAGGGAGGTGCATGGAGGACGACCTGACGCCGCAGGCGATGGCGCGGCTGATCGCGCAGTTCGCCGCGCTGGGGACGCATCGGACCGGATCGGACGGGGACGAGGCGACCAGCCGCTGGCTCGCCGCCTGGCTCGGCGAACGCGGGATCGCCGCGACGATCGAGCCGCTGGCGTTCCCCGAGGTCCGCTGGCGCGTCGCCGCGGTCGAGGTCGACGGCGCCCGCATCGCCGGGACCCCGCTGTACGACGGCGGCGCCACGCCGCCGGAAGGCATCGTCGCCCCGCTCTGCGCCGGCGGCGGCGACGGCATCGCGGTCGTCGCGGACGGCGCCGCGCTGGACGCGATGCTCGCCGCGTCGCCCGCCGCCCGGCCGCGCGCGGCGATCGCCGTCAGCGGCGACCCCGACGGCCACGTGGTGCTGCGCAATGCCGAGCGCATCGCCGCGCCCCATGCCCGGCCGGTGCTGCAGGTGGCCGCGCGCGACGCGGCGCCGCTGCGCGCGGCCGCCGCGGCCGGGCGCACGGCGCGCCTCGTCGTCGACCGCGCCGTGGCGCCGGGCACCGCCTCGAACGTCGTCGCCGACCTGCCGGTGGCCGGTGCCGACGGCCTGGTGGTGCTGATGACGCCGAAGTCGGGCTGGTTCACCTGCGCCGCCGAGCGCGGCGGCGGCATCGCGATCGCGCTGGCGCTGGCCGCGCGCGGCGCCGCCATGCGCGCGCGGCGCCGCAGCCTGCGCGTGCTCTTCACCACCGGCCACGAGCTCGCCCACTGGGGGCTGCGGCACCACCTCGAGGCCGATCCGCGCCTGCGCGACGAGGCGGCGCTCTGGGTCCACCTCGGCGCCTCGATCGGCGCGCGCGCGACCGACGCGACGCGGCTGTTCTCGCGCGAGCACGCCTGGCGCGCGTGGTTCCCGGACGCGCTCGCGCGCCACGGCGCCGACGCCGTCACGCTGATGGACGCGGACCGGCGGCCCGGCGGCGAATCGCGCGAGGTGTTCGACCGGCCGTTCGTCTCGATGGCCGGACACCACCGCTATTTCCACAGCCCGCAGGACGTGCCGGAGATCGCGGTCGACGCGGCGCGCGTGGCGCGCTTCGGCGCCGCCTTCGCCGAGCTCATGGAGGTCGCCCTCGGCGGCAGCGGCCTGCCCCCCGGTCCCGGCCGATGAGCGCGGTGCGGACGTGGCGCGCCGATGCGCCGTTCTACCTGTGCGCGCTGCTGTGGAACACGGGCCTGGGCATGACCTATCCGCTGATCCCGCTCTATGCCGATTCGCTCGGCATGTCGGGGGTGGCGATCGGCGCGCTGATCGCGCTGCCGGTGATCCTGCAGATCGCCTTCAACCTGGTCGGCGGCGCGATCACCGACCGCATCGGAGGGCGGCTGATGGTGCTCGCCGCCTGCCTGCTGATGGGCGCGGGCGCCACCACCTATGCGCATGCCGCGGGCTTCGCCATGCTGATCGCCGCGCAGGTGGTGATGGTGATGTCGCGCGCGATGTTCTGGCCGGCCACCTGGACCATCGCCGGCCACCTGCCGGGCGAGCGCGGCCTCGCCATGGGCCGGCTCAACGCGATGACCAACTTCGGCCAGATCGCCGGCACCTTCGTCGCCGGCTTCTCGATCGCCATCGCCGGCTTCGAGAGGTCGTTCCTGCTGCTCGCCGGCATCGGCCTGACCGCGTTCGTCGCGATGCTGCGCCATCCGCCGCTCTCCAGGCCGCCGCCCGGCGAGGCGTTCGCGCCGCTGGCGCGCTATGCGCGCCTGCTCCGGCTCCGGCCGATGCTGTTCATCATCATGTGCGCCTACATCTCGGCGCTGCCGTTCTCGCTGTCGGTCTCGTTCTATCCCCTGCTGTTCGAGTCCTACGGCTACAGCCACGAGGTCAACGGCAGCATCCTCGCGCTGCGCGGCATCGGCGCGGCGGTGATCGGGCTGCTCGTGGCCCGGCACCTCGCGTTCTCGATGAAGGGCGCGGTCGCGGTCGGCTCGGCGGTCACGGTGGCGCTGGCCGTCGGCGCGGCGGGGCTGACCAGCAACCTCGCGCTGGTGAGCCTCCTGGTGTTCGTCGTCGGCGCCGGATCCGGGCTGATGTCGCTCAATTTCCAGCTGATGATCTCGGAGGTCACCGCGCCCGCAGACCGCGGCTCCGCCAATGCCCTCGGCGGCTCCGGCTGGGGCCTGTCGCACCTGACCACGCCCCTCCTGATGGGAGTGCTGCGCGACCACGCGGGCATCGAGACCGCGTTCCTGGTGCTGGGCGCGCTGGTCCTCGTCTGGGCCGTCGCGCTGGCGTCGCTCGATCGCTGGGCGTTCGCGCGGCGCTGAGGCGCGCCCGCTCAGTCCTGCGAGATGTTCGCCTCGCGCACCACCTTCGCCCACTTGTCGATCTCGGCGCGCAGGAACACGTTGAAGTCGGCCGGGCCCAGCGGCGCGGCGGCCGGCAGGATCGTCGCCTCGCGCAGGCGCTCGCGGATCGCCGGGTCGGCGAAGGCGGCGGCGAACGCGCGGTGCACGCGCTCGCGCGTCTCGAACGGCGTGCCGCGCGGCGCGACCAGGCCGACCCAGTCGGTGATGTTGAAGTCGGACAGCCCCGCCTCGGCGAGCGTCGGCACGTCCGGAATCTGGCGCAGGCGCTCGCTGGTCGTGACCGCGAGCGCGCGCACGCGCTCGCCCCGGACCTGCGCGATCGCCGCCGACGCGGTGCCGAACATGAACGCCACCTCGCCGGCCACCACCGCGGTCACCGCCGGCGGCGCGCCCTTGTACGGCACGTGCGTCAGCGCCACCCCGGTGCGGCTGCGGAACAGTTCGCTCGCCAGGTGGGCGGGGCTGCCGACGCCGCCTGAAGAATAGTTGGTGTTCGCCCGCGCCTTGAGCGCGGCGATGAACGCGCCCAGGCTGGCGCCGGGCTGCGCCGGATGCACGATCAGGATGTTGGCCAGCCACGCATACTGCCCGATGCTCTCGAAGTCCGACATCAGCGCGAACGACTTGCGCCTGACGATCGATTCGTTGGCCGCCGCCGACAGGTTGATCATGCCCAGCGTCAGGCCGTCGGCGCGCTGATTGCGCAGGTAGTCGAGGCCGACGGTGCCGCCGGCGCCGGGCTTGTGCTCGATCACCACCGGCGTGCCGAGATCCTTCTGCAGGCGCTCGCCGATCAGGCGCACGGTGATGTCGGCGAAGCCGCCGGGCGGGCCGGGCACGACGATGCGCGTGGCCTGGGCCGCGGCCGATGCCGCGATGCCCATCAGCACGGCGCCGGCGAGGCGCCGCAGGTGCGGGAAGATCGATGCGTGCATGGCAGTCCTCTCGGGGTCGGCCGCGCGCGGCCCTGCGCCGATCATACGCGCAGCGCCGCGGTGGCCGCCACTACAATGGCCGGCCCGACGCCCTCCCTGCGCCCGCCATGCCCGTCCTCGCCGTCGCCCGCCTCTGGTTCGAAGGCAACGCGTTCTCGCCGCTGGCCACCGGCGCGGCGCAGTTCGCGGCGCGCGAATGGACGCGCGGGGCGGCAGCGATCGCCGCGGCGCGCGGCACCGAGACCGAGCTGGGCGCCGTCACCGACTTCCTCGATCGCCGCGGCGACTGGCGCGCGGCGGTCTCGCGCTGCGCCGCGGCCAATCCCGGCGGGCCGATCGCGCACCCGGTCTTCGAGCAGCTCGCGGCCGAGGTGCTGGAGGACTTCCGCGCCGCGCAGCCGGACGCGATCTACCTGTCCCTGCACGGCGCGGCGATCACCGACCGCCTGGCGACCCCCGACGCCGAACTGGTCGCGCGCGTGCGGCGCGCGTTTCCCGGCGTGCCGCTGGCGGCCAGCTTCGACCTGCACGGCAACATGCCGCCGGCGATCGCGGCCGACCTCGACTTCGCCACCGGCTACCGCACCTACCCGCACGTGGACATGCGCGCGACCGCGGCGCGCGCGCTCGACGCGCTGGCGGCGCGCGCGGCCGGCGCGCCGCCCTGGCACGGCACGGTCGAACCGCTCGGGCTGGCGCTGCCCAGCTTCAACATGCGCAGCGATGCCGCGCCGATGGCCGACCTGCTCGCGGCGGCGCGCGCGCGCGAGCGCGCGGCGCCGGTGCCGCTCGAGCTCACGCTGTTCGGCGGCTTCCCGTACGCGGACACCGCGCACACGGGCTCGTCGGTGATGGCGTTCGCGGCCGACGCCGGCCTCGCGCGCGCGGCGGCGCGCGACCTCGCCGCGCTCTGGCGCGTGCACGCCCCCGCGTTCGCGCCGCGCCTGGTGACGCCCGAGGCCGGGCTGCAGCAGGCGGCCGCGCTCCTCGAACACGCCGCGCCGGGCCGGCCGGTCGCGGTGACCGATCCCGCCGACAACCCGCTCTCCGGCGGCGCCGCGGACACGCCGGCGCTCGCGCGCGCCCTGCTCGCGGCGCGGCGCGATCGCGGCAGCCGCCTCGCCGGCCTCGCCGCCGGGGAGATCGTGTTCGCGTACTTCTTCGACCCGGAGGCCGTCGCGCACGCGCGCCGCGCCGGCGTCGGCGCACTCCTCGACCTGCGCCTGGGCGCGCGCCTCGATGCGCGCTTCGGCGCGCCGGTCGCGGTGCGCGGACGCGTCGTCGCGCTGACCGACGGCCGGTTCGTCAACACCGGGCCGATGGAACGCGGCGCCGCCGTCGGCCTCGGCGACACCGCGGTCCTCGATGTCGACGGGATCCACGTCATCCTCACCTCGCAGGTCGGCGCCGCCAACGACCCGGCGTTCTTCCGGCTGCACGGCGTCGACCTCGCGCGCGTGCGCCTGCTCTGCGTCAAGGCGAAGAACCATTTCCGCGCCGCCTTCCTGCCGCTCGCCGCGGCCATCATCGACGTCGACTGTCCCGGGCCGGCGGCGGCCGACCTCGCCGCCCTGCCGCGCCGGCGGGACTGAGGAGCCGCGCATGAAGCTGCTGCGGGTCCTGTGTGCGGCGCTCCTCGCCGGCGCGCTCGCGAGCGCGCCGGCGGCCGACCGGCTCGTCACGCCGTCCTACGAGGTCAGCATCGAGGTGCGCTGCGCCGAGGGCGTGGTCGCGTGCGACGACGTGCGCTATACCGGCGTGCACCGCGCGACCGGCAAGTCGATCACGCTGCGCGGTCGCAGCGTCCACACGCGCTGCGCGGACGGCGTCACGCCGTGCCGCTTCCTCGGCCACGTCTTCCGCAGCGGCGATGCCAGGTACATGGTCTGGGAAAGCGGCGTCCTCGAGGTGCGCCGGGGCGCGCGCCTCGTGCTGCAGGAACAGGGCGCGTGGCAGTGACGCCGCCGGCAGGCTGCCAGCCGGCAGGCTGCTAGAGTTCGCTCCGTCCCCGCCCTCTCCCCGGAACCGCGCCATGACCGAACTCGAACGCTTCCTCGCCGCCCGCGACTTCCTGCAGCGCCATGCGGACGACCACGCACGCGCCGCGGCGGAATTCCGCTGGCCGGCCCTCGAGGACTTCAACTGGGCGCTCGACTATTTCGACCACATCGCGCGCGACAACCACACGCCGGCGCTGCGCATCCTCGAGGAGTCCGGCGTCGAGGCCGCGCTCACCTACGCGCAGCTCGCGGCGCGCTCGAACCAGGTCGCCAACTTCCTGGTGCGCCTGGGCGCGGTCAAGGGCGATCGCATGCTGCTGATGCTCGGCAACGAGATTCCCCTGTGGGAGGCGATGCTGGCGGCGATCAAGCTGGGGGTGGTGGTGATTCCGGCGACGACGCTGCTCTCCGGCGCCGACCTGCAGGATCGCCTCGAACGCGGCAGGATCCGCTTCGTCATCACCAATGCGGCCGGCGCCGCCAAGTTCGACGAGCTGCCGCCGGCCAGCCTCGCGGGCCTTTGCCGCATCGGCGTCGGCGGGGCGCGCCCCGGCTGGGCCGACTTCCGCGCGGCCGACGCCGAGCCGGCCGCCTTCGCCCCCGCGACGCGCCCGACCGCGCGCGACCCGCTGCTCGAGTACTTCACCTCCGGCACGACGTCCCGGCCGAAGCTGGTCCAGCATTCGCACGCGAGCTACCCGGTCGGGCACCTGTCGACCATGTACTGGCTCGGGCTCAAGCCGGGCGACGTGCACTGGACCATCAGCTCGCCCGGCTGGGCCAAGCACGCGTGGAGCTGCGTGTTCGCGCCGCTCAACGCCCAGGCCACGATCTTCATCTACAACTACACGCGCTTCAACGGGCCGGCGATCCTCGAGGTGCTGGTCCGGAACGCGGTGCAGACCCTGTGCGCGCCGCCGACGGTCTGGCGCATGCTGATCCAGGAGGACCTCAAGCGCTGGCCGGTGCGGCTGCGCGAGCTCATCTCCGCCGGCGAGCCGCTCAATCCCGAGGTGATCGAGCAGGTGCGCGCGGCCTGGGGCCTGACCATCCGCGACGGCTTCGGCCAGACCGAGACCACGGCGATGATCGGCAACTCCCCCGGGCAGGCGCTCAAGCCCGGCTCGATGGGGCGGCCGCTGCCCGGCTATCGCGTCGCGCTGCTCGACCCCGACGGCCGGCCCGCCGACGAGGGCGAGATCTGCATCGACCTCGCGCACCGCCCGCTGTCGCTGATGAACGGCTATGCCGGCGACGACGCGAAGAACGCCGAGGTGATGCGCGACGGCCACTACCACACCGGGGACGTCGGCACGCGCGACGCCGACGGCTACATCACCTACGTGGGCCGCGCCGACGATGTGTTCAAGGCCTCGGGCTACCGCATCAGCCCGTTCGAGCTCGAGAGCGCGCTGATCGAGCACCCGGCGGTGGCCGAGGCGGCGGTCGTGCCCTCGCCGGACCCGGTGCGCGGCTTCGTGCCCAAGGCCTATGTGATCCTGGCCCCCGGCCACGCGCCCGATGCCGGGACGGCGCGCGACATCTTCGCCTTCCTGCGGGATCGCGTCTCGGGCTACAAGCTGGTGCGGCGCATCGAGTTCTCCGACCTGCCCAAGACCATCTCGGGCAAGATCCGGCGCGTGGAACTGCGCGGCCAGGAAGCCGGCCGCGCCCCCGGCGCGGCGCGCAACGCCCGCGAGTTCCTCGAGGAGTCGTTCCGGTAGTCCGGCGCGGGTGCAGCGGCGCGCGCCGGGAACGGCAGCCACCCGCGTTGCGCCCGGCCACGCGCCATGGCGGCGACGCCTTGGGCGCCGGGACCGCTTGGTATGATGCGCGCGCCTCCGCCTCCGCGGATGCGCCGTCTGTGAACGGAAGGACGACCATGCACGACCTCGTGATCCGCAACGGCACCGTCGTCGACGGCAGCGGCGCACCGCCGGTCGAGGCCGACGTCGCCATCGACGGCGATCGCATCGCCGCCGTCGGCCGCGTGCCCGGCCGCGGGCGCGAGGAGATCGACGCCCGCGGCCAGCTCGTCGCGCCCGGCTTCGTCGACATCCACACCCACTACGACGGCCAGGCGACCTGGGACGCGGAGATGGCGCCGTCCGCCTGGCACGGCGTGACCACGGTGGTGATGGGCAACTGCGGCGTCGGCTTCGCGCCCGCGCGGCCCGACCGCCACGACTGGCTGATCGGCCTGATGGAAGGCGTCGAGGACATCCCGGGCACCGCGCTCGCCGAGGGCATGACCTGGGACTGGGAGAGCTTTCCGCAGTATCTCGACGCGCTCGGGAAGCTGCCGCGCACGGTCGACGTCGCCACCCACGTGCCGCACGGCGCGGTGCGTGCCTACGTGATGGGCGAGCGCGGCGCGCGCAACGAGGCGCCCACCGCCGCGGAGATCGCGCACATGGCCGCGCTGGTCGAGGACGGCCTGCGCGCCGGCGCGCTGGGCTTCTCGACCTCGCGCACGGTCCTGCACCGGTCGGTCGACCGCGAGCTGGTGCCGGGCACCAGCGCCACTCGCGAGGAGCTGATCGGCATCGGCGCCGCGCTCGGGCGCGTCGGCCACGGCGTCTTCGAGATGGTGTCGGACTTCCGGCGCGCGTGGAACGAGTTCGCCTGGATGGGCGAGCTGAGCCGCGCCCACCGGGTGCCGGTGACCTTCGCGGCGCTGCAGTCGATCGCCAAGGAGATGCCGCTCGCCGAGCAGATCGCCTGCATGGAGGCCGAGAACGCGCGCGGCGCGCGCCTGGTCGCGCAGATCGCGCTGCGCGGCACCGGCGTGGTGATGGCCTGGCGCGGCACGGTGCATCCGTTCCGCTTCAAGCCGGCGTGGCTCGAGATCGCCGACCTGCCCTGGCCGGAAAAGCTCGCCGCCCTGCGCACCCCGGCGCTGCGCGAGCGCCTGCTCGCCGAGCCCCCGGTCTACCCGGTGCCCGACATGGCGCACATCCACCGGGTCATCGCCGAGGGCTGGTCGACGCAGTTTCCGCTGGGCGCGGACTTCGACTACGAGCCGGCGGCGCACGCGTCGATCGCCGCGCAGGCCGCGGCGCGCGGCATCGCGCCCGCCGCGCTCGCCTACGACCTGCTGATGGCCGACGACGGCACCGGCTTCCTCTACCTCCCGATCCTCAACTACGCCGACGGCAACCTCGATTTCCTCGATGCGCTGCAGCGGCGCGACGACACGGTCAACTCGCTGTCCGACGGCGGCGCCCACTGCGGCACCATCTGCGATGCCGCGTCGCCGACCTTCATGCTGCAGCACTGGGTGCGCGACCGCCGCCGCGGCCGCATCCCGCTGGCGCTGGCGATCCGCCGCCAGTGCCGCGACACCGCGCTGCTCTACGGCCTGGCCGACCGCGGCCTGCTCGCGCCGGGCCTCCTCGCCGATCTCAACGTCATCGACTTCGACCGCCTGCGCCTGTCCCGCCCCTGGCTCGCGTTCGACCTGCCGGCCGGCGGCAAGCGCCTGCTGCAGAAGGCCGACGGCTACACGGCGACGATCAAGTCGGGCCGCATCACGTTCCGCGACGGCGCCCTGCAGGCGCCACGTCCCGGCGGCGTCATCCGCGGCCCCCGCGCCGCCGCCGGCGCCGCCGCGCGATGAGCGGCGCGGACGCCCACGCGCACGCGTTCCACGATCTCGCGTTCCGCGAGACCGACCTCGCGGTGGTGCGGGCGCGGCGCGGCGCGCGCATCCTGCGCGTGGCGCTGTGGATGGCGACGGGATCCTGCGCCGCCTTCGCCCTGCTGTTCGCGTTCTCGGGGGACCTCTTCACCGCGGCGGTGGAACTCGTCGTGATGGCGCTTGCGGGCGCGCTGCTGATCGCGCTGGCTCGCGGTCGCGCGGCGGTGGCCGCCCACGGCGCGTTCGCTCTCACGTTCGCGTTCATCATCGCCTTCAACCTGTTCGAGGGCATCGGCCCCGGCGCCGGGCACAGCCTGCACGTGTGGCTGATCGCGCTGGCGCTCGTCTGCTTCCTGGTCTTTCCGGGTCAGCCCTGGGTCAACGTCGGCTACGCGGCGGTCTGCCTCGCGACGTTCTCGATCCTCGAGCTGGGCCTGGTCCGGGTCGCGCCGCTGTTGCCGGTCTCGCGCGCGGCGTTCGCCGTCGCCAACCCGCTCGCCGTGGCGATGGCGGCGGCGGTGGTCGTCGTCTGCCTCGCCGTCTTCCGCGCCGACATCTCGGCCGCGGAAGACCGGCTCAACCGCGCCAACGCCCGCCTCGAGGACCTGCTGGAGAACATGCTGCCGCAATCGATCGCCGCGCGCCTGCGCAACGAAGGCCGCACGTTCGCCGAGGCGTTCGGCGAATGCACCATCCTGTTCGCCGACATCGTCGGGTTCTCCGCGCTGGCGGCGCGCACACCGCCGGTCGAGCTGGTGCGCACCCTCGACACGATCTTCTCCCGCTTCGACGAGCTGGTCGACCGGTTCGGCCTGGAGAAGATCAAGACCATCGGCGACGCGTACATGGTGGCGGCCGGCATTCCCGACGCCCGCGCCGATCATGCGGCGGCCACCGTCGCGCTGGCGCTCGAGATGCAGCGGGCGATCGGCGCCACGCCGGGGATCACGGTGCGCATCGGCATCAATTCGGGCGCCGTGGTCGCCGGGGTGATCGGCCGCAAGCGCTTCATCTACGACCTCTGGGGCGACGCGGTCAACGTCGCGCAGCGCATGGAGCAGTCCGGCATCGCCGGCGGCATCCACATCACGGCCACCACCGCCGCGCTGGTCCGGGACGCGTACGAACTGCAGCCGCGCGGCCGCATCGCCATCAAGGGCGGCGGCGAGCTGGAGACGTTCCTGGTCATCGGCCCGCGTCGGCCGGCGCCCGGCGCGGCGACGCCGGACTGATGCCGCCTCAGTCCAGCTTCGCGCCCGAGGCCTTGACCACCTGCTGCCACTTCCTGGTCGCGGCGGCGATGACCGCGCCGAGCTGCTCGGGCGTGCCGCCGACCGGCTCCGCGCCGAGCCCCTTGAAGCGCTCGATCACCTCGGGCCGCCTGAGAATGCGGTCGACCTCGGCCGACAGGCGCGTGACGATCGGCGCCGGCGTGCCCGCCGGCGCGACCAGCACGAACCACGACTCGGCGACGTAGCCCGGCAGCACCGAGGCGATGGTCGGCACCTCGGGCAGCTGGGCGTTGCGCTGCTCGCTGGTCACGCCGAGCGCGATCAGCTTACCGGAGCGGATGTGCGGGATCGCCGAGGGCAGGTTGTCGATCGCCATCTCGATCTGCCCGGCGATCAGGTCGAGCAGCATCGGGCCGCTGCCGCGGTAGGGGATGTGGGTGACGAAGATCCCGGCGCGGCTCTTGAAGAGCTCGGTCGAGAGGTGGCCGGTCGAGCCGTTGCCCGGCGTGCCGTAGGACATGCCGGCGGGGCGGGCCTTGGCCTTGGCGATCAGCTCGGCGATGGTCTTCACGCCGACCGACGGATGGACGATCAGCACGTTGGGCACGCGCACCACGAACGAGACCGGGATCAGGTCGCGCGCGGTGTCGTAGGGCATCTTCTGGTACAGGAACTGATTGATCGCCTGCGTGCCCGGCGTGCCCATGAGGAAGGTGTAGCCGTCGGGCGCCGCCCTGGCGACCTCGGTGGCGCCGACGTTGCCGCCGGCACCGGCGCGGTTGTCGACCACGACCGACTGCCTGAGCACGGGCGTGAGCTGCTCGGCGACGACGCGCGCGGTGATGTCGGTGGTGCCGCCGGCCGCGAACGGCACGACGATGCGCACCGGCCTGGCGGGCCAGTCCTGGGCCGCGGCGCCCGGCGCGAGCAGCGCGGCCGCCAGCGCGGCGAGGAGCGGAAACGGCATTCTGGTCATGGCGAGCCTGCGGAAGGGGGATGGAAGCCGGATCATACCGGCACGGTGCGCGCCGCCGGCCGGCGTATGATCGACGCCCCGACCGTCGATCCCCGAGGCCACCCGACATGCGAACCCTGCGCACCCTCGCCCTCGCCGCCGCCTGCGCGCTCCTGCTCCCGGCCTGCGCGCCCCTGATCACCCAAAGCCCGGACGGCTCGATCCGGCCGCTCAACGCGAGCGCCGACGGCGACGACCGGCACCTGATGCTGTTCGGCCACGACGTCGTCGCCTATTTCACCGAGGGCCGGCACCGGCGCGGCGACCCGACGATCCGGACCGTGATCGACGGGGTCACCTTCCGCTTCGCCACGCACGAGCACAAGGCGCTGTTCGACCGCGATCCGCAGAGATACATGCCGCAGTACAACGGCTACTGCGCCAACGGCATCGTCTACGGCATCCCGTGGGGCGGCGACGCCGACTCGTGGCGCATCATCAACGGCAAGCTCTACATCTTCGGCGGCAAGGGCTCGCGCGACGGCTTCTACGTCGACCTGCCGCGCAACATCGCGCTGGCCGACAAGTACTGGAACGAGGAGGTCAAGGGCGCCAACGCGTTCGTGCAGCGCCTCAGGCGCTACATCTTCAACCGCGTGCCGCACTACCAGTCCGGCGCGGAACTCGCCGACGAGGTGCGGCGCACCGGCGGCGGCAAGTCCTAGGGCGCGTTTCCGGCCGCGCGCGGGCGGTCGGGGCGGCGCACGGCCCCGCCGCGCGGGCCGGCGCCACCTGCGAGGGCTCCCCGCAGGTTCTCCCCGCGCGCTCCTTCCTACTTGATCACGCCCGCCATCGGCTTGGTGATCGGCACCCAGCGTCCGCCCTTGACCTGGTCGATCTCGACCATCTCCGGCCCGGCGTGGTTGCCGGTGAAGGTCATGCGGCCATAGGTGGTGAAGTCCTCCTGGGCGACGCCCGCGAGCGCCTTGACGAAGCCGTCGGCGGTGAGGTTGCGCCCCGCCGCCTGCAGGCCTTTCACGAACCAGTCGGTGTACGAATAGGCGTTGAGCGCGTTCTCGTCGGGATCGACGTTGAACTTCCGCTTGTAGGCATCCATCACCTTCTTCGCCTCGGGCGGCGCGCTGTCCGCGTAGTTGAGCTTCCAGCCGCCGATGCCGTAGAGCCCCTCGACCGCGCCCTTGCCGAGGACGGCGACGATGGTGCTGCGCCCCGGCAGCGTGGTGAGCACCTTCACGTCGTTCCAGTTGAGCTTCTTCACCTCGCTCATCACGCCGACGGTCTCGCGCACCACGGTGGCGGCGACGATCAGGTCGACGCCGGCGGCCTTCATGCGCGCGACCTGCGACGAGAAGTCGATGTCGCCGGGCTTGTAGCCGGCCTCGGCGGCCACGGTCAGGCCGTGCGCGTCGAGCGCGGTCTTGAGCCCGCGGCGCACGAGGTCGCCGAACGGGCCTTCCTGGAAGATGTAGCCGACCTTCTTCGAACCCCAGTTCTTGACCGCCCACGACACGCCGGTGGCGGTGGTGGTGTCGTAGTTCTGCACCGTCGTGACCAGCAGCGGCGAGTTGCCGGAGATCTGCCGGAACACCGCCGAGGCGCCCCAGGGCGCGTAATAGACCACGCCGGCGTCGGTGGCGGCCTTGACCACCGCGGCGTTCGGCCCGGAGCCGAACGAGTTGATGATCGCGAACACGCGGTCCTGGTTGATGAACTTCTGCACCGCGCGCACCGCCTGCTGCGGCTGCAGCGCGTTGTCCTCGACCACCAGGCGCAGCCGCCGCCCATGCACGCCGCCGGCCTCGTTGGCCTCGTCGATGCGCATCTGCATCGCGTTGCGCAGCATCGGCATGCCGGCCGCGGTCGGGCCGGAGAGGTCGAGATGGCTGCCGAGGACGATCTCGGTGTCGGTGACGCGCGCCGCCTGCGCCTGCGCCGGCGGCGCCGCGACGGCCGCAGCGAGCCCGGCGGCGGCGAGTAGATGGGTGAGCTTCATGGCTTGTCTCCTGTCGTGGATGGCTTGTTGCGGACAATATTACCCCGGCGCAGACACCGCGCTATCGGTACATTCCCTCGATGACCTCCGCGTACTTGGCGGCGATCACGCGCCGCTTGAGCTTCATCGTCGGCGTCAGTTCCTCGTCCTCGGCGGTGAGCAGCTGGGACAGGATGCGGAAGGTCTTGATCTGCTCGACGCGCGCCAGGCGCGCGTTGACGGCCTCGACCTCGGCCGCGATCAGGCGCTCGACCTCGGGCGCGCGGGTCAGGCTGGCGAAGTCGGTGAACGGCACCTCGGCGTCCTGCGCGAACTTCGCGACGTTGTCCTGGTCGATCATCACCAGGCAGGTGAGGTAGTTGCGCGCCTCGCCGATCACCACCGCGTCGGCGATGTAGGGGCTGAACTTGAGCGCGTTCTCGATGTGCGACGGCGTGATGTTCTTGCCGCCCGAGGTGATGATGATGTCCTTGATGCGGTCGCGGATCGCGAGGTAGCCGTCGGCGTCGATCTCGCCGCAGTCGCCGGTGGCGAGCCATCCGTCGGCGTCGATCGCCTCCGCGGTCTTCTCCGGCATGCCCCAGTAGCCCGCGAAGACGTTGCCGCCGCGGATCAGGATCTCGTCGTCCGCGCCCAGCCGCACCTCGACCCCGGGGGCGCTGCGCCCGGCGAAGCCGACCTTGATGCGCGACGGCGGGGTCGCGCAGACGAAGCCGGTCGTCTCGGTCATGCCGAAGCCCTCGATCAGGTCGACGCCCACGGCCATGTACCACTTGAGCAGGTCCGGCGGCACCGGCGCCGCGCCCGTGATCGCGTTCCGGACTTCGGACAGGCCGAGGAAATCGCGGATGTTGGAGAACGCCAGGCGCCGCAGCCAGGCGAGCCGCGCCGTGTCCCAATCCGCCGGCGGCCGGCCGGCGAGCCGCGCCTCGGCGGCCGCGCGCCCGGCCGCGAGCGCGGCGCGGTAGACCGCGCGCGCCGGCGCGACGGCGTCGCGCATCGCCAGCTCGACCTGCGAGTACATCTTCTCCCAGAAGCGCGGCGGCGCGAACACCATGTGCGGGCGCACTTCGCGCATGTCGTTCATCACCGTCCCCGCGTTCTCGGGAAAGTGGACGATGTAGCCGATCGCGAGCTGGTTGAAGGTCGTCGCCATGCGCTCGGCGATGTGGCACAGCGGCAGGAACGACAGGGTCTTGTCGCCGCGCCCGACCGTCAGGTACTCGCGCACGGTGCCGATCTGGAAGATCAGGTTGCGCTGCGCGATCATCGCGCCCTTGGGGGCCCCGGTGGTGCCGGAGGTGTAGACGAGGAAGGCGATGTCGGCGGGGCTGCCGGCGTCGATCGCCGCCTCGAAGTCGGCCGCGCGCGTGGCCGCGAGCGCGCGGCCCTGCGCGAGGAACGCGGCGAAGTCGGTCACCATCGGGTCGGCGAGGCCGCGCAGGCCCTCGGTGTCCATCACCACGATGCGCGCCAGGCGCGGGCACTGCGCGCGCACCGCCAGCGCCTTGTCGAGCTGCTCGTCGTCCTCGACGAACAGCACGCGCGTGCCGGAATTCTGCAGCACGTACTGCACCTGCTCGGGCGAGGACGTGGGATAGATGCCGTTGCCGATCATGCCCATGCACTGCGCCCCGAGGTCGGCGTAGAGCCACTCGGGCCGGTTCTCGGCGAGCACGGTCACCACCTCGCCGCGCGCGACGCCGGCCGCCGCGAGCGCGAGGCCGACCGCGCGCGCGCCGTCGTAGTACGCGCCCCAGGTGGCCGAGTGCCAGATGCCGCGCGCCTTCCAGCGCAGCGCCGGGTCGTCGCCCCAGGCGCGCGCGCGCGCGCGGAACAGCTTGGCCGCGGTGTCGCAGCCCGCCGTGAGGTCGTCGCGCGCCGGGGCCGTCATCGCCATGTCTTGGTGCGCTTCCAGCGCCGCTTGCGGCCGTCGGCGCCGGCGCTCGCGCCCATGCCGAGGTAGAACTCGCGCACGTCGTCCTTCTGCATCAGCGCGGCGCAGGTGTCGGCGGCGACGATGCGGCCGAGCTCCATGATGTAGCCGTCGTGCGCGTGCTCGAGCGCCGCGCGCGCGTTCTGCTCGACCAGCAGGATGGTCATGCCGGTCTCGGCGTTGATGCGCGTGACGATCGAGAAGATCTCGCGCGTGAGCAGCGGCGAGAGACCCAGCGACGGCTCGTCGAGCAGCAGCAGGTCCGGCCGCGCCATCATCGCGCGGCCGATCGCCAGCATCTGCTGCTCGCCGCCGGAGAGCAGCCCCGCGTGCTGCGCGGCGCGCTCCTTCAGGCGCGGGAACCAGCCGTAGATGCGCTCGCGGTCGGCCGCGATGCCGTCCCGGTCGCCCTTCCTGGCGGCGCCGGCGCGCCGCGCGAAGGTGCCCATCGCGAGGTTCTCCGCCACCGTGAGGAACGGGAACACGCGGCGGCCCTCGGGCACGAGCGTCAGGCCCAGGCGCGCGATGGCGTCGGGATCGCGCCGCTGGATCGGCGCGCCGCGGTACTCGATCACGCCCTTGAACGGATCGATCACGCCAGCGATCGTGTTCAGGAGCGTCGTCTTGCCGGCGCCGTTGGCGCCGAGGACGGCGACGATGCGCCCCGCGGCGACCTCGAGCGAGACGCCGCGGATCGCGCACACCGGCCCGTACCAGGTCTCGACGTTGCGCACCGAAAGCAGGGCCGCGGTCACGCTCATCCCCCGAGGTAGGCCGCGACCACGTCGGGATGCGACTGCACCTCGGCGGGCGTGCCCTCGGCGAGCGCGCGCCCGAGGTTCATCGCCAGCACGCGGTCGGCGACCTCCGAGACCAGCGACATGTCGTGCTCGATCATGACCACCGTCACCCCGAGGTCGTGCCGGATGTCGTCGATCCAGAACGCGAGGTCGCGCGTCTCCTCGGGATTCAGGCCCGAGGCCGGCTCGTCGAGCAGGAGCAGGCGCGGCTCGGTGGCGAGCGCGCGGCCGAGCTCGACGATCTTGCGCACGCCGTACGGCAGGCCGGCGACGCGCTGGTTGCGGTGCGGCGCCAGGTCGAGGAAGTCGATCAGGGCCTCGACGCGCTCGCGCGACGCGTCCTCGCACGCGCGCGCGCGCCGCCCCTGGACCATCTGCGAGAGGAGGCCGCCGTGGTCGAAGCGGTGGCGCCCGAGCAGCAGGTTGTCGAGGACCGTGGCACCCTCGAAGAGCTCGATGTTCTGGAAGGTGCGGGCGACGCCGGCGCCGGCGATGGCGTGGCGCGGCATCCGGACCAGGTCGACGCCCTCGAGCAGCACCTGCCCGGAGGCGGGCGCGAACACGCGCGTGACGACGTTGAGCACCGTGGTCTTGCCGGCGCCGTTCGGCCCGATGATGGCGAACACCTGGCCGCGCTCGACCGAGAAGCCGACGCCGTCGAGCGCGCGCACGCCGCCGAAGGCGAGCGCGAGGTCGCGCACCTCGAGGAAGCTCACTTGTAGCGCTCCGAGCGCATGTAGGCCTTGCCGCGCCGGAAGGTGTCGCGCCGGTACAGCGGGAAGGTCTCGAAGAACGCGCGCAGCTTCTGCCAGCGGCCGTTCAGCCCGAGCGGCTCGAACAGGACGAAGCCGACCAGCACCGCGCCGAAGACGAAGATCTCGAGGCCGAACTGCTTGGCGATGCGATCGGGCAGGAACGGCTTGAGGTGCGAGATGAACGACGGCAGGAGCCCGATCAGGATGGCGCCGAGGATCGCGCCGCGCAGGCTGCCCAGGCCGCCGATGACCACCGCGAGCACCAGCTGCATCGACAGCATCATGCCGAACCCGTCCGGCGTCAGGTACTTGGTCTGGTGCGCGAGCAGCGCGCCCGCCAGCCCGGTGATCGCCGCCGACAGCACGAACGCCTGCACCTTCACCAGCGGCACGCGGATGCCGAGGCCCCAGGCGGCCGCCTCGCTGTCGCGCACCCCGACGAA
The DNA here is from genome assembly GCA_016790695.1 of Burkholderiales bacterium. GTDB lineage: Bacteria > Pseudomonadota > Gammaproteobacteria > Burkholderiales > JAEUOS01 > JAEUOS01. Next base: position 37,181 of record JAEUOS010000063.1, on the reverse strand, counting down.
GGCGCGGCCCAGGTGCCCGCGCATCAGGTTGACCAGCGCGAGCAGCACCGCGGCGAGGAGCGCGAGGCACAGGAAGTAGAAGCCGGTCGGCGTGCCCAGCGACACCCCGGCCAGCCGCGGCTCCGGCACGGCCATGCCGGTGAAGCCGCCGGTGAGCGAGGACCAGTGGCCCACCGCATGCTCGAGCAGGATCGCGAAGGCCAGCGTCACCATCGCCAGGTACAGGCCGGAGACGCGGATCGCGGGCATGCCGATCGCGAGTCCGGCGGCGCCGGAGAGCGCGGCGGCGGCGGCGAGCGAGGCCGGCAGCGGCCAGCCCGCATTGAGCAGCAGGGCTTCGGCGTACGCACCGATCGCGAGGAATGCGGCATGGCCGAGCGAGACCTGGCCGGTGTACCCCGTCAGCACCATCAGCCCCAGGCTGGCCAGCGCGAAGATGAACAGGTAGGTGAGCTCGCCGACGTAGAACACCGGCAGCACGAACGGCGCCGCCGCCAGCAGCACGGCGAGCAGCGCGTAGGCCGCGCGATCCGACGCGAACCGCAGCAGGCGCCGGCTCTCCCGGTACGAGGTGTCGTAGGCGAAGCGCATCGCGCGATCCGGAGGCGGCGCCGCGCTAGACCCGGCGGCCGTGGGCTTCGCCCAAGAGGCCGCGCGGCCACACCACCAGGACGACGATGAGCACGATGTAGGCGACCACGTCCTTGATCGCGCCCGGCGCGTAGACCCCGGCGAAGGATTCGATCAGCCCGATCAGGAGGCCGCCGACGATCGCGCCCGGCGCGCTGCCGAAGCCGCCCAGGACCAGCGCCGCCAGGCTCTTGAGCAGCACGAACCACAGGCTGATGTCGACCAGCGTGATCGGCGAGAGCAGCATGCCGGCGAGCGCGGCGAGCGCGCCGGCCAGTCCCCAGACCAGCGAATTGAGGCGCTTGACGCGGATGCCCGAGAGGTAGGCCGCGAGCTGGTCCTGCGATGCCGCCTGGATCGCCACGCCCAGGCGGGTGCGGGTCAGGAAGACGAACAGCGCCGCGGTCACCGCGAGCACCGCCCCGATGATCGCGAGGTTGAGGTCGGCGACCACCACCGGGCCCAGGTGCGTGGTGTGGCCGGAGAACGGCGTCTCGAACTTGCGCGACTCCGGCCCGAAGCCCATGCTGACCGCGCCGCGGATCATGAACGCCAGGCCGATGGTGAGCATGACGCCGGCGAACTGCGGCTGCCCGGCGATGCGCCGCATCACGCCGCGCTCGAGACCGTAGGCCGCGATCCCGACCAGCGCCAGCGTCGCCGGCAACGCGAGCCAGAACGGCCAGTGCCAGCCGACGATCAGTCCCCAGCCGATGAAGGCGGCCAGCATGAGGACGTCGCCGTGGGCGAAGTTGAGCACCTCGGTGGCCTTGTAGGTCAGGGTCAGGCCGAGCGCCACCAGCGCGTAGATCGCCCCGACCGACACGCCGTTGATCGCCAGCTGCAAGACCTGCACCAGGTGTGCGTCCAAGCCCTCGGCCCTTCCCGTGAACGCCCCGCCGCGCCGCCTGCCCTGCGACGAAGGCGCGCCATGCTAGCAAATCAAAGTCTAATTATGCAAGTGATTTTCCCCGGCCGGCGGACGCCCGCGCGGCACCGATCAGGGTCGCCGCGCCCGTGCGGCACGGTTCAGGGTCGCCGCGCCCGCGCGGCACGGCTCAGGGTCGCCGCGCCCGCGCGGCACGGTTCAGGGTCGCCGCGCCCGCGCGGCGAAGGGATCGAGCGGGTAGATCGGCCGGCGCACCCGGGAGAAGCGGAAGATCGCGTTGTCCGAACTGGTCACGCCGGCGCTCGCGCACGGCACGACGGCCGCGGCCAGGGGCTCGAACACGGGCCGGAAGTACATGCGCGACTTCAGCACCAGGAAGCGCGCCGCGCCCGGATCGATGCCGACGCTGGTGAAGCAGCCCAGGTCGAGCGGCTCGTGCGGCTGCGAGGTCACCACGATCTGCGCGCGCCCGGTGTCGAGCACCGCGGTGCGGCCCATGTACATCGTGTCGCCGGTGAAGATCGGGCCGCGCACCGTGTACGTCCCGTCGCTCAGCATGCGCACGCGGCCGGTCAGCGCGAGCGGCCGCGGGGCGTCGAGGCCGATCCCGGGCATCGGCGTCCTGTTTCCGAGCATCAGGCTGACCTCGGCGCCGATGCCGGCCGCCGCCATCTGCGCGACCGCCTGCGGATCGCAGGTGGGGCCGACGACGATGCCGTCGAAGCCGGCGTCGAGCGCCGCGCCGAGCACGTCGATGGTGTCGCAGGTGCCGCCCGACATCACGTTGTCGCCATGGTCCATCAGGATCACCGGCCGGCCGTTCGCGCGCGCCGCCGCCCGGCGCGCGCGCACGATCGAGTCCGCCAGCGGTTCCTGGTGAAAGATGAACGCCGCGCGCCGCGACCAGAGGAAATCCGCGCCCCAGTCCGCGGTGCGCTGCGCCAGCGCGGCGCCGCCGCGCCTGCGCGCATCGGCCACCACCACCACGCTCATGCCGGCCGCCGCGGTGTCGGCCTGCGGAAAGCCGCCGAAGACGCTGCAGGCGAGGATGCCGGCATCCTGCTCGCGCCAGCGCGCCCCGTCCAGCGCCGCCTTCATCGCGGCCCGGTTGGTGTTCATCTCCAGCGTCTGCGCGAGCACGCGCGCATGCGCATAGCCCAGCACCGGCCGGCTCCTGCCGTCGACCATGTCGAACAGGAGCCGCGCCGCGTGTTCGCCGGTCTCGTACATGTCGATGTGCGGGTAGGTCTTGTAGCCGACGAGGATGTCGGCATGGGCGACCATCTTCGGGCTGACGTTGGCATGCAGATCGAGCGCCACCGCCAGCGGCGTGTCGGGCGCGAGTGCGCGGATGCGCTCCAGCAGGTCGCCCTCGCCGTCGTCGCTGTTCTCGGCCACCATCGCGCCGTGCAGGTCGAGCAGGATGGCGTCGCAGCCGGCGGCGACCGCGTCGCAGATCGCGTCGCACATGCGCGTGTAGGCCGCCGCCTGCACCGGCGCGCTCGGGTAGGCCATCGCGGCCAGCGGCGTGACGATCGCGCAGCCGCGCGCCCGCGCCGCGTCGAGCATCGCGCCCATCGCGACGCGCGCGCCGGTCATCGCGCGCTCGGCGTCGCGCCCGTAGTACGGGCCGGCGCCGTTGCCGGTGCCGAAGGCGGCCAGCGGCGTCGGCACCGGGGAGAAGGTGTTGGTCTCGTGCTGCATGCGGGCGATGACGACGCGCATGGCGGCTCCTTCGGCAAAGAACGCGGGGGCGGCGATTATGGCAGGCGCGCGGGCGCGGCCGGCGGCCCGCCTATACTCTCTCGGCCGCGCGCGCCCGCGCGGCGCCCGCGGACGACGGACGACATCGGAGAAGACGATGGACAGCCTCAGGGACAAGGTCGTGGTGATCACCGGCGCGGCCTCCGGCATCGGCCGGGCGCTGGCGGAGGAATGCGCGCGCCACGGCGCGCGCCTGCTGATCGCCGATGTCGACGCCGCCGGACTCGCGCGGCTGCACGACACGCTCGTGGCCGCCGGCGTGTCCTGCGCGATGCAGCCCACCGACGTCGCCGACGCGGCGGCGCTGGAGCGCCTGGCCGCCGCCGCGACCGCGCGCTACGGCGGCGCCGACGTGGTGATCAACAACGCGGGCGTGACCCTGGTCGCGCCGGTCGAGTCGCTCGACCCGGCCGACGCCCAGTGGCTGATGGGCATCAACTTCTGGGGGGTGGTCAACGGCTGCCGCGCCTTCCTGCCGCAGCTGCGGCAGCGCCCGCAGGCGCTGCTGGTCAACATCTCCAGCATCTTCGCGATGATCTCGGTGCCCACCCAGAGCATGTACAACGCCTCGAAGGCGGCGGTGCGCGCGTTCTCGGACGCGCTGCGCGGCGAGCTCGCCGGCACCGGCGTCGGCGTGCTGTGCGTGCATCCGGGCGGCATCCGCACCAACATCGTCGAGTCGGCGCGGCTGCGCGACATCTCGATGGTCGCCGACAGCCCCGAGGGCATGCGGCGGCGCTTCCGCACCCAGGCACGCACCAGCCCGGAAGCCGCGGCGCGCGCGATCGTCGGCGCGATCCTGGCCGGGCGCACGCGCCTGCTGATCGGCGCCGACGCGCGCGTGCTCGACGCGCTGTTCCGCCTGGCGCCGGCGCGCGCGTCGGCCTGGGTGGTCGCGCTGGGCCGGCGCATGCGCCGGCGCGAGGCCGCGGCCGCCCGCGGCGCCGCCGCGGAATCCTGCGGCCCGGCGCCGGCCCGCGTCAGGCGCGCGCGGGCCGCGTCGCCAGGTAGATGCCCGGCAGGATCAGCGCCGCGCCGACGGCGTGGAACGGCCGGATCGCCTCGCCCAGCACCGCCCAGGCCAGGCCCGCCGCGTACAGCGGCCCGAGGTAGAGCACGACGCCGACGCGCGCCGCGCCGAGTTCGCGCTGCATGAACGCGTACGACAGGTAGGCGCCGAATCCCGGGAACAGCGCCACCGCGACCACGTAGGCGAGGCTCGTCCAGTCGAGCACCGTGGGCATGAACCACAGCGCCTCGACGACGGCGAACGGCAGCAGGATGATCACCCCCGCCCAGCAGGTGAGGGCCAGGCGCGCCATCGGGCCGAACGCCGACGGCCAGGCCTTGAGCAGGATCGCGTAGACGGTCCACGACAGCGCCGCGGTCAGGATCCAGAGGTCACCCACGCTCCACTGCACCTGCGCGAGCGCCCCCCAGCGGCCCTTCAGGACCACGTGCAGCACGCCGGCCAGCGCCAGCGCGATGCCCGCGACCTGCGCGATGCCGAGGCGCTCGCGCAGCGCGAGCGACGAGACCAGCGCAATGAGCACCGGCGAGATCGCATACAGCAGGCCGATGTTGGTCGCCGTGGTGGTGCGGGCGCCGATGTAGACGAACGCGCCGCAGATCCACATGCCGAGCAGGCCGAAGACGGCGAGCTGCTTCCATTCGCCGACGACCGCGCGCGGGCGGGCGGCGATCTCGCGCCACGACAGCGCGGTCAGGAGCAGGCCGGCCAGCGCCCAGCGCCCCAGCGCGAGCGCGTGCGGCGCCATGGTGTCGGCCGCCAGGCGCGCGACCAGGTAGTTCACGCCCCACAGCGCGGGGGTGACGAACAGCAGGACGTAGGCGAGCCGGAGCTTGCGGGCGGGCGTCACGCGGGGCGGCGAAGGAACTCGAAAACGACAACGGGGCGCGAGAACGCGCCCCGTCGGCGGCGCGGCGGCGACTCAGTCGATGGTGGCGATCACCTCGGCCAGCGTGGCGAAGATGCGATCGACCTCGGCCTTCTCGGCGACGAGCGGCGGCGAGACGGCGACGATGTCGCCGGTCACGCGCACCAGCACGCCCTTGCCGAAGCACTTGACCAGCGCCTCGTAGCCGCGCTTGCCCGGCGCACCGGGGCGCGCGGCCAGCTCGACCGCGGCGACCATGCCGAAGTTGCGGATGTCGATGACGTTGCGCGCGCCCTTGAGCGCGTGCGCCGCGGCCTCGAAGTGCGGCGCCATGGCGGCGGCGCGCTTGAACAGCTGCTCGCGCTCGTACAGCGCCAGCGTGGCGTTGGCGGCCGCGCAGGCGACCGGGTGCGCCGAGTAGGTGTAGCCGTGCATGAACTCGATCGCGCCCTCGGGGGCGGCATTGACGATGGCGTCGTGCAGTTCGTCGCGCACGGCCACCGCGCCCATCGGGATCGTGGCGTTGTTGATCGCCTTGGCCATGGTCATGATGTCGGGCTTGACGCCGAAGGCATCGTAGGCGAACGCGCCGCCGAGGCGCCCGAAACCGGTGATCACCTCGTCGAAGATCAGGAGGATGCCGTGCCGGTCGCAGATCGCGCGCAGGCGCTCGAGGTAGCCCTTGGGCGGCAGCAGCACGCCGGTGGAGCCGGCCATCGGCTCGATGATGACCGCGGCGATGTTCGAGGCGTCGTGCAGCGCGACGATGCGCTCGAGTTCGTCGGCGAACTCGGCGCCGTGGGCCGGCTGGCCGCGGGAGAACGCGTTGCGCGCCAGGTCGTGCGTGGCCGGCAGGTGATCGACGCCCGGCAGCATGCTGTTGCCGAACACCTTGCGGTTGCCCGGAATCCCGCCGACGCTCATGCCGCCGAAATTGACCCCGTGGTAGGAGCGCTCGCGGCCGACGAAGCGCGTGCGCGAGCCTTCGCCGCGCGCACGGTGGTAGGCCAGCGCGATCTTGAGCGCGGTGTCGGCGGACTCCGACCCGGAATTGGTGAAGAAGATGCGATCCATGCCCGGCGGCGTGATCGCGGCCAGGCGGTTGGCGGCCTCGAAGGCGAGCGGATGGCCGAACTGGAACGACGGCGCGAAATCCAGGCGCGCCACCTGGTCCTGCACCGCGCGCACGATCTCGTCGCGGCAGTGGCCGGCGGCCACGCACCAGAGGCCGGCGCAGCCGTCGAGGATCTCGCGACCGTCGGGCGTCTTGTAGTACATGCCCTTGGCCTCGGCCAGCAGACGCGGCGCCTGCTTGAACTGGCGGTTGGCGGTGAACGGCATCCAGAATGCGGCAAGGTCCTGCTGCAGGTCGGTCATGTCCATGGCGAGCGCCTCCTTGAAGGGATGCCTAGATATTAGGCAGCCGCGGCGCCTTCGTGCGCCGAAATGCCGCGTAATATTGCGGTATTTATGCAAGAAAGTGCGTAATGACAGGCAAATCCCGCGCGACGCCGATCGACGATCTCGACCGGCGCCTGCTCGTGCTCCTGCAGCGCGACGCCGCCGTGACCGCCGAGGTGCTGGGCTCGCAGGTCGGGCTCTCGGCGTCGTCGGTGCAGCGGCGCATCAAGCGCCTGCGCGCGACCGGGGCGATCGCGCGCGAGGTGGCGATCGTCGACACCGATGCGGTCGGCAAGCGCATGACCTTCATCGTCGGCGTGAAGGTCGACTTCGGCCAGAAGGCCGGCGTCGACGCGCTGAAGCGGCGCCTGCTCGCCGACGCGCGCACCCAGCAGGCCTACTACGTGACCGGCGAGGTCGACCTGATCCTGGTGGTGGTGGTGCAGGACATGCAGGACTACGACGACTACTCCAAGAAGCTGCTGCTCGATTCGCCGGCGCTGCTGCGCTTCCAGTCCAACGTGGTCATCGAGGGGCTGCGGGTCGGGCTCGAGGTGCCGATCGACGACGCGCGCGGGCGCTAGCCGCGCCGGGCCGCCACCGCGCGCCGCCACCGCCGCCGCGCGGATTGACCTGGGTCAACTCCGCACATGCGCGCCGGCGCATAGTTGGCAGCTTTCAACGTCCCGTCGTCGTTGCGCTCGTCATGGCCAAGAACAACCGCCCCGCCCCGTCCGCCCGTTCCACCCCGTCGCACGGCGCCGTCGCCCGCGCCGCGGCGCGCCGCCCGCGCGGCGCACCGCGTCCGGTCGAGGCCGGCGACACCCTGACGCACCCGGGCGCGCGCGCCGCCGAGGCCGACCGCATCGCGCGCCGCACGAGCAACACGCACACCGTGCAGCAGATGGTGGTCGCCGATCTGCTCGGCGCCGGGCGCGACGGCCAGGAGGTCAGCGAGACCATGCGCCGGCTGCAGGCGCTGGTGGCCGGCGCCTCGCCCGACGAGGTGCGCGCGCTGCGGCGCGCGCTGTTCCAGGCCGACGACACCCGGCCCGAGGGCGTCGACCCGGACAACGAACTCGCGCCGGGCTGGCGCGAGGGCAGGTATCCGTACAAGAACCTGCTGTCGCGCAAGAGCTACGAGAAGCAGAAGTACCGCCTGCAGGTCGAACTGCTCAAGCTGCAGGCCTGGGTCAAGGACACCGGGCAGCGCGTGGTCATCCTGTTCGAGGGCCGCGACGCGGCCGGCAAGGGGGGCACCATCAAGCGCTTCATGGAGCACCTCAATCCGCGCGGCGCGCGCGTGGTCGCGCTGGAGAAGCCGAGCGAGATCGAGCGCGGCCAGTGGTACTTCCAGCGCTACATCGAGCACCTGCCGACGCGCGGCGAGATCGTGCTGTTCGACCGCAGCTGGTACAACCGCTCGGGCGTCGAGCGCGTGATGGACTTCTGCTCGCAGGCGGAGTACGAGGAATTCCTGCGCCAGACCCCGGAGTTCGAGCGCCAGCTCGTGCGCTCCGGCGTGCACCTGTTCAAGTTCTGGTTCTCGGTCAGCCGCGAGGAGCAGCGCCGCCGCTTCAAGGAGCGCCAGGCGCACCCGCTCAAGCAATGGAAGCTCTCGCCGATCGACATGGCCTCCCTCGACAAGTGGGACGACTACACGCGCGCCAAGGAGACCATGTTCGTCCACTGCGACACCTCGGACGCGCCGTGGACGGTGATCAAGTCCGACTGCAAGAAGCGCGCGCGCCTGAACGCGCTGCGCTATCTGCTCAACCGCCTCGCCTACGCCCGGCGCAACCTCGAGGCGATCGGCCCGGTCGACCCGCTGATCGTCGGACGGCCCGCGCTGGTCAGCTCGGCGAGCGACGACCAGCTCGCGTCGAACCAGGCCTGAACGCCGAGCGGTCGGTGTAAGCTCGCCCTCCTCGGCCCGCCGCCGCGCGGGCGCATGGAGGCCGATTGAGCGACCACGCGCTTGCCTGCCCGTCCTGCCGCCAGCCGATGGCGGCACGCACCTATGCGCGCGCGCTGGGCGAGAACGCGCACCTCGACATCTGCTGGTCGTGCCGCGCGATCTGGTTCGACGCGCATGAGAGCACCCAGCTGGCGCCGGCCGGGGTGATCGCGCTGTTTCGCGAGATCCACGAGAACACGGCCGCCGACCACCCGCTGGCCGCCGCCCTGCGCTGCCCGCGCTGCCCGATGGCGCTCGCGCTGCGGCAGGACCTCGCCCGGGCCGGCCGCTTTGCCTACTACCGCTGCGACGGCGGCCACGGACGCCTGACCCCGTTCAACCAGTTCCTGATCGAGAAGGGCTTCGTGCGCACGCTGCGGCCGGCCGAGATCGCGACCCTGAAGGCCAGGATCGCCACGGTGCGCTGCAACGGCTGCGGCGCGCCGGTGGACCTCGCGCGCGACACCGCCTGCGCGCACTGCCGCGCGCCGATTTCCGTGCTCGATGCGGACGCGGTCGACAAGGCGCTCGCCGCCTATGCGGCGGCCGCCAACAAGCCGGCGCCGCGCGCGCACGACGTCGTTGCGGAACTCGTCCTCCAGCATGAGCGCGACCGCCTGCGGCAGCAGCGCGCGACGCGCACCGACGACACCGACGCGGTGGACCTGCTTGCCGCCGGGCTGGCGGCGGTTCTGACCGTGTTCAGCTGACGGCCGCGCCCCGCGGCGTCCGCTTCAGCCGGCCGGCGCGAGCGCGCCCACCCGCTCCGCCACCGCCGGCATCACCTGCTCGGCGAAGAGCGTCATCGAGCGTTCCACCTGCGCCTGCGGCATGGCGCCGAAGTTGTGCAGGGTTGCGACGTGGCGGATGCCCATCGCGTGCAGCCGCGCCATCTTCCCGGCGACGGTGTCGACCGACCCGAACAGGCAGATGCCGTTCTCGAGGATGTCCTCGTAGAAGTGCTGCTTCGCGTAGAGCCGGGTGTCGACGTAGAGGTCGTAGGCGGCCTTGGCTTCCTTCTTCGCGTCGGCGTCGCTCGCCGCGACGTAGGTGTGCAGGGTGAAGACGTGGTCGTCGTCCTCCGCGGGCAGGCCGGCCTCGGCGCGGCCGCGGCGGTAGTCCGACAGCATGGTGCCGATGTCCGCGAAGTCCCGGCAGGAGGCGTAGGGCACGGTGAAGATGCGGTTGCCCTGCCGCCCGACGTGGTACGCGGCGTCGCGCGCGAGCACGGCGACATGGATCGGCGGCACCCGGCCGCCGTGCGGCAGCACGTTCAGCGCCACTTTGTCGGTCTTCGAGAAGCGGCCCTGGTACGACAGCGTCTCCCCCGCCAGCAGGCGGCGCACGATGTCGAGATTCTCGTTGAAGCGGTCGCGCTTCTCGGCCGGCGCCACGTCGTAGCCGACGAACTCGTGCGCCAGGTAGCCGGAGCCGACGCCGAACACCAGCCGGCCGCCGGAGAGCATGTCGAGCATCGCGTAGGTCTCCGCGATGCGCCGCGGGTCGTGGAAGGTGAGGATCGAGATCGCCGTGCCCAAGCGGATCCGGCGCGTGCGCTGCGACAGCGCGGCAAGCAGCACCGCCGGGTCCGGCACCACGCCGTACTCGTGGAAGTGGTGCTCGGCGCAGAAGAAGGTGTCGTAGCCGAGGCGCTCGCCGAGTTCGCACTGGCGCATCACCTGCGCGTAGAGCTCGGCCACCGTGCGCGGCAGCGCCGGATGGTGGTCGTTGACCGAGAATGCCGAGTAGCGCATCGGCGCGCCTGCCCCGCCCGCTCGTGCCTGCGTCATGCGTCGTCTCCTCCGTGGGTCGGCCGGCCGCTAGCGGTCGGCGCGCGCGAGCGCGGCGTGCAGCAGCACGTTGATGCCGGGCACGGTCTCCTCCAGCCCCGCATGCTCGCGGTTGTTGTGGGTGATGCCGTCCCGGCACGGCGTGAAGATCATTGCCGTCGGCGCGACCTTGGCGATGTGGTAGGCGTCGTGGCCGGCCTGGCTGGCGATGTCGAGCGTGGGCACGCCCAGCGCGCGCGCGGTGTCGCGCACCAGCGACACCATCGCGGCGTCGAAGATGTCGGCGCCCCAGTGCCACTCGTCGAACACCGCCATCTCGCACTGCGAGCGCCGCGCGCAGTCGGCGAGCGCGGCCATGAATTCCGCGCGCATGGCGTCGGCCACCGCCGGGTCGTCGTGGCGCACGTCGCCGGTGAACTGCGCGTAGTCCGACAGGATGCCCGGCTTGTTGGGCCACGCGTGGATGCGCGCGGCGGTGCCCTTGCCGCCGGTCGCATGGTGCTTCCAGCCGATGTCGTTGACCGCCACCGCGAGCATCGCGGCGCCGACCAGCGCGTTGCGCCGCCTGTCCATCGGCCAGGGCCCGGTGTGCGCGGTCTCGCCATGCACGTCGACGATGAACCCGTGCGCGGTGTAGCCGTGGGTGACGACCCCGACCGGAACGCCGCGCGCGTGCAGTTCGGGGCCCTGCTCGATGTGCAGCTCGAAATAGCTGTCGAGCGGCCGCCCGCCGACCGGCGCCTCGCCGAGGTAGCCGATGCGCCGCAGCTCGTCGCCGATGGTCGCGCCGTCGTCGGCGCGCCGCGCATGCACCCAGTCGACCGTGTGCACGCCGGCGAACGCCGCCGAGCCGACCATCGGCGGCGAGAAGCGCGCGCCCTCCTCGTTGGTCCACACCGCGATCTCCAGCGGCCGGCGCGTGCCGATCGCGCGGTCGTTGAGCGTGCGCACCACCTCCAGCGCGGCGAGCACGCCGACGATGCCGTCATAGCGCCCGCCGTTGATCTGCGTGTCGAGGTGCGATCCCAGCACGACGGGCGGCAGGCCGGGCTCGCGCCCGGCGCGCCGCGCGAACAGGTTGCCCACGGCATCGACGGTCACGGCCAGCCCCGCGTCGCGGCACCAGGCGCAGAATTCGTCGCGCATCTGCCGGTCGGCGTCCGACAGCGCCACGCGCGCGAGGCCGCCGGGCCGGCCGACGCCGATCTCGGCGGAGCGCTCGATCGTGCGCCAGAAGCGCGTCGCGTCGATGGCGAGCGCGGCCGGCCGCGCCAGTCCCTGCTGCATGTTTCACTCCCCAGGACACCAGGTCGATAAGGGCGCGCCCCGCGCACCCACGGTCGAATCATAGCGCCGGCCGGCGTCGCGGCCGGCCGCCCGGTCCTGCCGGCGCGCTGCGCGCGCCTCGCCCCTAGTGCGACATCATCACGGGCACGGTCATTTCGCGCAGGATGGTGCGCGTCACCCCGCCCAGGACCAGTTCGCGCATGCGCGAGTGGCCATAGCCGCCCATGACCAGCAGGTCGGCGCCGAGATCGGAGACGCGGGAGAGCAGCAGCGAGCCGACGTCGATGCCGGCGGTGCGCTCCTGCGAGACCTCGACGCGCACGCCGTGGCGCGCCAGGTACAGCGCGATGTCGGCGCCCGGCGACTGCCCGTGGCCCCCGGCCCCGGGCTTGGCGTCGCCGACGATGACGGTGACCTTCTTCGCGCGCTTCAGCAGCGGCAGCGCGTCGGTGACCGCGCGCGTCGACTCGCGCGTGGCGTTCCAGGCGACGACCGCATGCTCGCCGATCACCGGATAGCTGCCGGCGTAGGGAATCAGCAGCGTCGGGCGCCCGGTCGCGAGGATCGCGTGGTCCGGAAAGTCCCGCTGCTCGGGGCCGTCGGCCAGGTCGGCATCGGTCTGCCCCATGATCACCAGGTCCGCGTAGCGCGCGCTGGTGGCGAGCCCCTGCACCGGATCCCCGGCGAGCTGGCGCACTTCGAGGCTGTCGATGCCCTCGCGCCGCGCCAGCGCCTCGAACGCCGCGCCGCAGGCGGCCGCGTCGGCCTGCGCGCGCCGCAGCTGCTCGCGCGCGACCTCCTCGCCCATCAGCGCGCGCACGTGCGGCGGCAGGCGCACCACGTCCACATGGGTGAGCCCGGTCAGATGGGCGCCGCACTCGCGTGCGAGCGCGATCGCGGCCTCGGCGGGCGCGTTGCGCTTCTGGTCGAGCCAGACGGCGATGGTCTTGTAGGTCATGGTCGAACTCCGGTTCACGGCCCAGCGATGGCCGCAGCGAAGCTTCGCATCGGCGGCGCGCGCGCGGTTGATCGAAATCAAACCGGCGCAAGAAGCACGGGCGCGGGCGCCCGCGCGCGCCGGTGGCGAACGCGGTGTGAGAGAATTTCCCGCATGGTGAAAAACGCGACGGCAGCCGGCGCGGGCCGCACGACCTCGATCCAGGTCGTCGACCGCATGCTGCATCTGATCGACGCGCTGGCGTCCAGCGACGAGGCGCTGAGCCTGACGGCGCTGGCGCACGCGACCGGCCTGCATCCGTCGACCGCGCACCGCATCCTCGCGGCGATGGTGCAGGGCGGCTTCGCCGACCGCAGCGCCACCGGCGGCTATCGGCTCGGCATGCGCTTCCTCGAACTCGGCAACGCGGTGCGCGCGCGCCTGTCGGTGCGCGAAGCGGCGCTGCCGGCGATGCGCGAGCTCGCCCGCGCCACCGGCGAGACGGTCAACCTGTCGGTGCGTCAGGGCGACGAGATCCTCTATGTCGAGCGCACCGCGGAGAACCGCTCGATGATGCGGGTGGTGCAGACCGTCGGCGCGCGCGCCCCCCTGCACATCACCGCCGCCGGCAAGCTGTTCCTGGCGCAGGAGGGCGCCGAGGCGGTGGCCGACTACGCGTCGCGCACCGGGCTCGCGGCGCGCACGCCGAACAGCACGACCACGCTGGCGGCGCTGGCGGCCGAGCTCGCCGAGGTGCGCCGGCTCGGCTTCGCGCGCGACCGCGAGGAGGCCGAGCAGGGGGTCGGGTGCATCGCCGCCGCCGTGACCGACGACACCGGCGCGACCATCGCGGCGCTGTCCCTGTCCGCGCCGGCGGACCGCCAGAAACCCGAGCAATGGACGCCCCTGGTGCGCGCGGCGGCGGCGCGCGTCTCCAAGGCGATGGGCGGGCGCGGCTGACGCCCGCCGCAACGACGGAGGACGCGCCGATGGCCGAGACGCACAAGGCGGGGGTGATCCGCTTCTACGACACGCACCCGATCAACGAGGACGAGATCCTCGCCAAGCTGGCCGCGCGCGGCGACGACCTCGCGCACCTGACCGAGGACCAGCTCAAGGACTTCGACCAGGACCACTATGGCGGCATCGAGGTGGTCGACACCCTCGCCGCGCGCGCCGGCATCGCGCGCGCGCATCGCGTGCTCGACGTCTGCAGCGGCATGGGCGGCCCCGCGCGCTGGCTCGCCCATCGCATCGGCTGCCGCGTGACCGGGCTCGATCTGACGCTCTCGCGTGTCGAGGCGGCGCGCCGCCTCACGCGGCGCGTCGGCCTGGACGGCCTGGTCGACTTCGTCCACGGCGACGCCACCGCGATGCCGCTGCCGACCGCGGCGTTCGATCGCGTGGTCAGCCAGGAAGCCTGGCTGCACGTGCCCGACAAGCCCGCGGTGGTGCGCGAGTGCGCGCGCGTGCTCGTGCCCGGCGGCGTGCTGGCCTTCACCGACGTGGTCCTGCGCGCGCCCCTGGCGGCGCACGAGGAGCGGCGCCTGGCCGCCGAGATGCACGCGCCCGGCGTCCTGCCCGCGTCCGACTACCTGGCGCTCCTCGCGCGGAACGGCCTCGCGGTCGCCTCGAGCGAGGACCTGTCCGCGGCCTGGACCGAGATCCTGGTCAGGCGCCTGGCCATGTACCGGGGTCTGCGCGACACCACGGTCGCGAAGTTCGGCCAGGCCCACTACGACGCCTGGGATGCGACCTACGGCTTCTTCGTCGGGCTGTTCGCCGCCGGCAAGCTCGGCGGGCTGCGCGCGGTCGCGACACGGGCCGCGGGCGCGGCGCCGGCGCGTTGAGCCCGATCACCCACTTCCTGGTCGGCTGGAGCGCGCTCGAGCGCGCCCTGCCGGCGCGGCGCGACAAGGCGCTGGTCGCCCTCGCCGGACTCGCGCCGGACCTCGACGGGCTCGGCATCGTCGTCGACTTCGCCACCCGCACGCTGGGCCTGCCGGAGACCAACTACTACCAGGACTTCCATCGCCTGTTCGGGCACGGCCTGGCCGCGGCGCTCGTCATCGCGCTCGCGGTGGCCGCGCTGGCGACGGCGCGACGGCGCGCCGCCGTGCTCGCGTTCGTCAGCGTGCACCTGCACTTCGCCTGCGACCTGGTCGGCTCGCGCGGCAACGGCCCCGAGGACATCTGGGGCATCTGGTACTTCGCGCCGTTCTCGACCGCCCACGAGATCGCCTGGTCCGGGCAATGGCCGCTGGTCGGCTGGCAGAACATGGCGATCACCGCGGTCCTGCTCGTCGTCGTGCTGCGGCGCGCCGTGGCGACCGGCTACTCGCCGCTCGCGATCGTCAGTGCGCGCGCCGACGCCGCCCTGATCGCGGCGCTGCGCGCGCGCTTCGGCCGTCACAGCGCGCGGTAGGACTCCCACAGCCGCGCCAGGCGCTTGACCGACACCGGCATCGGCGTGCGCAGCTCCTGCGCGAACAGCGACACCCGCAGTTCCTCGAGCAGCCAGCGGAATTCCTCGAGCCGCGGATCGGCGGCGCCCGCACGCGCGAGCTCGGCGAAGCGCCGCTGCCAGGCGGCTGCGAGCGGCGCCAGCTCGGCCTGCAGGCGCGCGTCGCGCGCCGGGTCGTTGCGCAGCTTGTCCAGCCGTACCGTGATCGCCTGCAGGTAGCGCGGCAGGTGCGCGAGGCGCTCCCACGGCAGCGCGGTGATGAAGTCCTTCGGCAGCAGCCGCTCGAGCTGCGCGCCGATGTCCTGGGCGGCAGCGGCGAATCCGCGCGCCTGCGCGAGCTTCTTCTGCGTCGCCTGGTGCGCCTCCAGGATGCGCCGCACCAGCGCCAGCATCTCCTGCGCGATCAGGGTCAGGCGCGCGCGGCCGGCCTCGCGCCGCGCCTCGAACGCGGCAGGACCGCGCGGCAGCGGCGCGGCCAGGCAGGCGCGCGCGAGCGACGCCTCCACCACCGCGGTCACCAGGTCGCGGTCGCCGCCGAACGGGGCGAACAGGAGCCCGAGCGAACGCACGTCGAGCCCCTTCTCGAGGAACCGGATCTGCTCGGCGAGCGCCAAGCGCAGCAGCCGCGCCAGGCCGCGCGCATGGGCCGCGGCCGCGCGCGCCGGGTCGTCGAGGATCTCGACGTTGACCGCGCTGCCGCAGTCGACCAGCGCCGGATAGCCGATCAGCGCGCCGACCTCGACGATCTCCTCGAGGTCGCCGAAATCCCACTGCGTGCGGCCGGCGAACAGCACGCGGCCCGAATCTCCGGACGGCGCGGCCGCCGCGGCGCCGGGACCGTCGGGCCCGGCCGGACGCGCGAGGCGGCCGGCCGCGCCGGCGAAGCTCGCGCTCGCATGCTCGGCGTGGTCGGCACGCAGCTGCGCCAGGTTGCGCCCCATGTCGCGCTGCCGCCCGTGCTCGTCGACGACCTTGAAGTTCATCACCAGGTGCGCCGGCAGCGCGTCGATGCGGAACGCGTCGGCCGGCACCGTCGCCCCGGTCTTCTCGCGCACCGCCCGCGCCAGCGCCTGGGTCATCGGGCCCGACGGCGGCGCGCCGTCGAAGGCGGCGGCGAACGCCGCGGCGAACTCCGGCAGCGGAACGCAGCCGCGGCGGATCTTCTGCGGCAGCGACTTCAGCAGATGCAGCGCCTTCTCCTTGCGCATGCCCGGCACCAGCCAGTCGCAGCGGTCCGGGTCGATCTGGTTGAGCGCGGCCAGCGGCACGGTCGCCGTCACGCCGTCGCGCGCCGCGCCCGGCTCGAAGTGATACGAGAGCGCGAATTCCATCGGGCCCGCGGACAGGCGCATCGCCTTCGGGAACAGGTCGGTCGTGATGCCCGCCGCCTGGTGGCGCATCAGGTCCTCGCGCTTGAGGAACAGGCAGCGCGGGTCCGCGCGCTCGGCCCCCGTGCGCCAGGCCTCGAAGGTGGGGGCGTCGACCACCGCCGCCGGGATCGCGGCGTCGTAGAAGGCGAAGATCAGCGCGTCGTCGACCAGCACGTCGGGCCGCCGCGCCTTGTGCTCGAGTTCCTCGATCTCGCGCACGAGGCGGCGGTTGTGGGCGAGGAACGGCGCGCGCGTGTCGAATTCCCCCGCCACCAGGGCGCCGCGGATGAACAGCTCGCGCGCATGCCGCGCGTCGATCTTCGCGTAGTCGACGCGGCGCTGGGTGTAGACCGGGAGGCCGTAGAGCGTCGCGCGCTCGAAGGCGACCGCGCGGCCGGCGTTCTTCTCCCAGCGCGGATCGTGGCAGGTGCGCTTGAGCAGGTGCGCGCCGACCGCCTCGATCCAGGCGGGATCGATGTTCGCCAGGGTGCGCGCGTACAGGCGCGTGGTCTCCACCAGCTCGGCCGCCATCACCCAGCGCCCGGCCTTCTTCGCGAGCGCCGACCCGGGGTGCGCGTGGAAGCGGATGCCGCGCGCGCCCAGGTAGTGCGCCTCGGCGTCGCTCTTCAGGCCGACGTTGCCGAGCAGGCCGCACAGGAGCGCGCGGTGGATCTGCTCGTGCGTGGCGGGCTTCGCGCCCGCGTGCCAGCCGGCCTCGGCGACCAGCTGGCACAGCTGGGAGTGCACGTCGCGCCATTCGCGCATGCGCCGGACCGACAGGAAGTTGCGCTCGCAGGCCTGCGCCAGCTTGCGGTTGGTCAGCTCGTCGCGCGCCTCCTCGAAGAACGCCCACAGCTTGAGGTAGCCGGCGAACTCGGACCGCTCGTCGCGAAAGCGCGCGTGCGCCTGGTCGGCCGCCGCCTGGCGCTCGAGCGGGCGCTCGCGCGGGTCCTGCACCGACAGCGCGGCGGCGATGATCAGCAGCTCGGCCAGCGCATGGTGGTCGCGCCCGCCCAGGATCATGCGGCCGACGCGGGGATCGAGCGGCAGGCGCGCCAGTTCGCGGCCGCCGCGGGTCAGGCGGTTGGACTCGTCGAGCGCGCCGAGTTCCTGCAGCAGCTGGTAGCCGTCGGCGATCGCCTTCGGCGGCGGCGGCTCGAGGAACGGGAACGCCTCGATCGCGCCGAGGTCGAGCGCCTTCATGCGCAGGATCACCGCCGCGAGCGAGGAGCGCAGGATCTCCGGGTCGGTGTAGGCCGGACGCGCGGCGAAGTCGGCCTCGTCGTAGAGGCGGATGCAGATGCCGGCGGCGACGCGGCCGCAGCGCCCGGCGCGCTGGTTGGCCGAGGCGCGCGAGATCTTCTCGACCTGCAGCTGCTCGACCTTGTTGCGGTAGCTGTAGCGCTTCACGCGCGCGACGCCGGGGTCGATGACGAAGCGGATGCCGGGGACGGTCAGCGAGGTCTCCGCGACATTGGTGGCCAGCACCACGCGCCGCGGCCCCGCGCCGGGCCGGAAGATGCGCTCCTGTTCCGCGGCCGCGAGGCGCGCGTACAGGGGCAGGACGTCGAGCGGCGCGCGCCGGGACGCCGCATGCCGCGTCAGCAGCTCGGCGGTGTCGCGGATCTCGCGCTCGCCGGGCAGGAAGATCAGGATGTCGCCGCGGCCCGCGGCCGCGCACTCGTCGACCGCGTCGACGATCGCGTCCTCGAGGTCGCGCTCGTCGTCGGGCGCCGCGTCGGGATGGCGCACCGGCCGGTAGCGCACCTCGACCGGATACAGGCGCCCGGAGACCTCGATCACCGGCGCCGGACCGGCGGCGCCGGCGAAATGGCGCGCGAAGCGCTCCGCGTCGATGGTGGCGGAGGTGACGATGACCTTGAGGTCGGGCCGGCGCGGCAGGAGCTCCTTCAGGTAGCCGAGCAGGAAGTCGATGTTCAGGCTGCGCTCGTGCGCCTCGTCGACGATCAGCGTGTCGTAGGCCGCGAGGTCGGGATCGCCCTGGGTCTCGGCGAGCAGGATGCCGTCGGTCATGAGCTTGACGAACGTGTCGCGCCCGGCCTTCTCGTTGAAGCGGATCTTGTAGCCGACCGCGGTGCCGAGCTCGCAGCCCAGTTCCTGCGCGATGCGCGCGGCGGTGGCGCGCGCGGCGATGCGGCGCGGCTGGGTGTGCCCGATCATGCCGCCGATGCCGCGCCCGGCCGCCAGGCAGATCTTCGGCAGCTGCGTGGTCTTGCCCGAGCCGGTCTCGCCGCACACCACCACGACCTGGTGCTCGCGGATCGCCCGGGCGATCTCGTCGCGGCGCTCGCAGACCGGCAGCTCTTCGGGATAGGCGAGCGCGGGAACGCGCGCCGCGCGCGCGAGGCGCGCTTCCTGGGACAACGGCATAGGGCGCGGATTCTACGACGGACGCGCGGTTAGAATGGCGCACCCGAGAGCCGCCATCCGCCCATGCGCCCGAGCCAATCCGTCGATTTCGTCTCCTGGTTCCGCGCGGCTGCGCCCTGGATCCATGCGTTCCGCGGCCGCACGTTCGTGGTCGCGTTCGGCGGCGAGATCGTCGAGGCCGGGCAGGTCGAGTCGCTCACCCAGGACGTCAACCTGCTCACCTCGCTGGGGATCCGCGTGGTCATCGTCAGCGGCTCGCGGCCGCAGATCAACGCCGCGCTCGCGGCGCGCGGCCTGAGCACCGAGTCCCGGGACGGGCTGCGCATCACGCACCCGCGCGCGATGGATTGCGTCAAGGAGGCGGTCGGGCGGCTGCGCATCGAGTTCGAGCAGCGCTTCTCGTTCGGGCTGCCGAACACGCCGATGGCGCAATCCGAGGGCGTGCGCCTGATGAGCGGCAGCCTGATCACCGCGCAGCCGGTCGGCGTCATCGACGGCACCGACTTCCAGTTCACCGGCAAGGTGCGCGACGTCGATGCCGAGACCATTCACCACGCGCTCGCCAACGGCGACATCGTCTTCCTCACCACCATCGGCTACTCCGCGACCGGCGAGGCGTTCAACCTGGCGATGGAGGACGTCGCCGCCAGCGTCGCCGTCGCGCTCGATGCCGAGAAGCTGATCTTCCTCATCGACGCGCCCGGCCTGCCGCCGCTGCCCGGCGCCAAGACCAAGCGCGCGCGCGCGCAGGCGATCTCGCGCGAGCTCTCGGCCGCCGAGGCGGAGCGCCTGTTCAAGGCGGCGGCGCAGTCGCCGGAGATCTCCGGCATGAGCGCCGACACCCTGCGCGCGCTCGACGCCGCGGTGCGCGCGTCGAAGGAGGGCGTCGCGCGCACCCACCTGATCCCGCGCGCGCTCGACGGGGCCCTGCTGATGGAATTGTTCTCCTACGACGGCGTCGGCAGCATGATCAGCGAGGCGCGCCTGGAGATCCTGCGCGACGCGACCATCGACGACGTCGGCGGCGTGCTCATGCTGATCGAGCCGCTCGAGGCCGACGGCACGCTGGTGCGCCGCGGCCGCGAGAAGCTCGAGGCGGAGATCGGGCAGTTCACGGTGCTCGAGCACGACGGCGTGATCGCCGGCTGCGCGGCGCTCTATCCGTTCGCGCGCGAAGGCCTCGCGGAGATGGCCTGCTTCGTGGTCGCGCCCGCCTTCCGCGGGCGCAACTACGGCGAGGAGCTGCTCGCGCGCATGGAGTCGAAGGCGCGGCAGATGCGCATCAAGCGGCTGTTCGTCCTGACCACGCGCACCGCGCACTGGTTCATCGAGCACGGCTTCGTCGAAGGCTCGCTCGACGAGCTGCCCGAGGGCAAGCAGCGCCTCTACAACTTTCAGCGCCAGTCGAAGATCTTTCTCAAGAAGCTGTAGGCCGCGCCGGCGCGGCCGGGGCGGCGCGCGCCCAGCGGGCCGCCGGCACCCTCTAGAATGCGGTCTTCACCGTTTCACCGGTTTCCGGAGGTTTGGCAATGACCCGCATGGTGCAGTGCGCGAAGCTCGGTCGCGAAGGCGAGGGCATGGATTTCCCCCCCTACCCGGGCGAGCTCGGCAAGAGGATCTGGGAGCACATCTCCAAGGAGGCCTGGGGCATGTGGCTCAAGCACCAGACCATGCTCATCAACGAGAACCGCCTCTCGGGCGCGGACCCGCGCGCGCGCAAGTACCTGATGGAGCAGGCGGAGAAGTTCCTGTTCGAAGGCGGCGCCGACGCCGCCTCGGGCTACGTGCCGCCCGCGGCCTAGCCGCCCGCGCGCCTCAGCGCGCGCCCAGGGTGCGCACGCCGTCCGGCGTGCCCAGCAGGAGCAGGTCGGCGCCGCGGCGCGCGAACAGTCCCACCGTCACCACCCCGGCGATCTGGTTGATCTCCGCCTCGAGCGCGGCCGGATCGGCGATGACGAGCCCGGCGACGTCGAGGATCTGATTGCCGTTGTCGGTGACGAACCCCGCGCGCAGACGCGGGGTGCCGCCGAGGGCGACGAGCGCGCGCGCGACATGGGCGCGCGCCATCGGGATGACCTCGACCGGCAGCGGGAAGCGGCCGAGGGCGGGAACCAGCTTGCTGCCGTCGGCGATGCAGACGAAGCGGCGCGCGACGCCCGCGACGATCTTCTCGCGCGTGAGCGCGCCGCCGCCGCCCTTGATCATCGCCAGGGTCTCGGTGACCTCGTCGGCCCCGTCGACGTAGACGGGGATGTCGTCGACCTCGTTCAGGTCGAGCACCGCGATGCCGTTCCGGGCCAGGCGCGCGGCGGTCGCCGTCGAGCTCGCGACCGCGCCGCGGATGCGCCCGGCCATCGGGGCGAGCGCGTCGATGAACAGGTTCGCGGTCGAGCCGCTGCCGACGCCGAGCACCGCGCCTTCGACGACATGCGCGAGCGCGGCGCGCGCGACGGCCGCCTTCTGCTCGTCCTGGGTCACTTGCCCGCCTCCGCGACCGCCGCCTCCAGCTGGGCGAGCGAGATCGCGCCGGGCACGCGGCGGCCGTTGGCGAGGAAGATCGTCGGCGTCGCGTTGACGCGCATGCGCTTGCCGAGGGCCTGCAGGGCCTCGATCGGGTTGTCGCAGGTCCCCTGGGCGGACGGCGGCTGGCCCTTGAGCATCCAGTCGTTCCACGCCTTGAGCTTGTCCTGCGAGCACCACACCGCCTTCGACTTGACCACCGAATCCGGCGACAGGATCGGATACAGGTAAATGTAGATGGTGGCATCCGGCAGCCGGTTGAGCGTCTCGCGCTCGAACTTCTTGCAGTACCCGCAATTCGGGTCGGCGAAGTAGGCCACCTTGCGCTTGCCGCTGCCGTTGACCAGCTTGATCGCGCTGGCGACCGGGAGATCGTCGAACCGGATCGCCGAGAGCTTGTCGATCCGTTCCTGCGTCAGGTTGTCCATGGTCTTGCCGTCGAGCACGCTGCCATGGAACAGGTAGGTGACCTTCTCGTCGGTGTAGACGATCTCGCTGCCGACCCGCACCTCGAAGAGCCCGAAGAACGGCGTGCGGGTGACCGCGTCGACGACCGTGCCCGGGCGCATGCGGGACTCGAGGATGCGCTTGATGTTGGCCTCGGGACCGCCGATTCTGGGGGCGTCCTTGGCCGCGTCCCTGGCGGCGTCCTGCGCGTGGCCGGCGAACGGCACCGCGCAAGCCAGGACGGCGGCGGCGAGTAGGTGGCGAAGGTTCGGCATGAGGAAGGGCTTTCGGTTGAGCGGCCGCGCCGGCCGGTCGCGCTGCGGGGCGCCCGGCGGACGCCCGCGATCCGTTCCGGCGGCGCGGTGCGCCATTATCCGCGAATCGCCCCGCGGACGAGGAGTTCCGGTAGGACCGGCATCCGCCCCGCGAGGTTCAACCCGGCGTTGCGCAGCGCCCTGACCAGCGGGTGGCGATGCGCGAACAGCCGCGCCAGGCCGTGGGTGACGGCGTGCATCTCGGCCGTCGCCGCCTTGCGCGCGCGTTCGTAGGCGCGCAGCCGGCCGCGGTCGCCGCAGTCGCGCGCGCCCTCCAGCGCCGCATGCAGCGCGGCGCAGTCGCCGAAGCCCAGGTTCAGGCCCTGGCCGGCGAGCGGATGCACCACGTGCGCCGCATCGCCGACGAGCGCGATGCGCGGCGCGACGAGCGCGCGCGCGCGCCGGCTTGCGAGCGCGAACAGCGCGCGCTCGCCCGTCGGCGCCAGCGCGCCGAGGGCCTCGCCGCCGGCCGCGGCGACGCGCGCGGCGAATGCGTGCGCGTCTTCCTCCATCAGCGCGCGCGCCTGGGCGCTCGACACCGACCAGACGATCGACAGGTTGTCCCCGGGCAGCGGCAGCCAAGCCAGGATGCCAAGATTGCCGTCGGCCTCCTCGCGAAACCACTGCATCGCGGTGCCGTGGTGCGGCTTCGCGCAGGCGAAGTTGGCGACCACGGCGCTCATCTGGTAGTCATGCACGTCCACGGCGATGCCGGCGCGCTCGCGCGTCCACGAGGCGGCGCCGTCGGCGCCGACCAGCAGGCCGGCGGCGACCTCCCGGCCGTCGGCCAGGACGATGCGGATCGATTGCTCGCGGGTTTCGAGCGCGACCGGCGTCACCGGCCGCAGCAGGTCGAGTCCGGCGGCATACCGCGCCGCGGCGGCGAGGCCGCGCGCGATCTCGTTCTCCTCGACGATCGTGCACAGCAGGTCGACGCCGGCGCGGTAGGACGACAGCGCGAGGCCGCTGCCGAGCGCCGGCGCGGCATCGCCCTGGACCCGCATGTCGTAGACCGGGGACAGGCGCGCGCCGTCGAGCGCGCCCCACACCCGCGACTGTTCGAGCCAGCGCGCCGCCGGCGGCCCGATCGCATAGATCCGCGTGTCGAAGCGTCCGGGCGGCGGCAGTTCCAGGCGCGGCGGCGGCCGCGTGTCGAGCACCGCGACGCGGCGCCCGGCCCGGGCCAGCGCCAGCGCCAGCGACAGGCCGGTCAGCCCGGCGCCGATGACCGCAACGTCGTAGTCCACGGCGCGAGCATACCGCAGGGCCGGATCATCGGTCAGATGATCGGATGGGCGCGCACGTAGACCTTTTCTTCCTTCATGGTGCGGCCGAGCAGCTTGACCATCGCGTACACCGCCTCGATGTGCGCAACCGGCACGCCGACGGTGTTGCCGAGCTCGATCACGGCGCCGACCAGCGCGTCGATCTCCGGGTCGCGCCCGGCCTCGATGTCCTGCAGCATCGAGGTCTTGTGCTTGCCGACCTTTTCCGCGCCGGCGATGCGGCGGTCGATGTCGACGCGGAACGCCACGCCGAGCTTGGCGGCGACGTCCTCGGCCTCCTTCATCATCTTGCGCGCCAGTTCGCGCGTGAGCGGGTACTGGCAGATGTCGACCAGCGTCGAATGGGTCAGCGCGGAGATCGGGTTGAACGTGAGGTTGCCCCACAGCTTGAGCCAGATCTCGGAACGGATCGAGGGCAGCACCGGCGACTTGAAGCCGGCGCCGACCAGCGTGGCGGCGACCGCCTTCACGCGTTCGCTCTCGAGGCCGCCCATCGAGGCGTCGAGTTCGCCCACGGGAAAGCGCTCGCCCTCGATGTGGCGGATCACGCCGGGCGCCGCGATCTCGGCCGCCGGATAGACGACGCAGCCGATCAGCCGCTTCGGATCGATCGCGGCGGCGATGCGCCCGGCGGGGTCGACCGACGCGACGATCTTGCCCTCGTGCGGGCCGCCATGGCGCTGGAAGTACCACCACGGGATGCCGTTCTGCATCGGCAGGATCACCGTGTCGTCCTGCATCAGCGCCGGCAGGTCGTCGACCACCGGCTCGACCTGGTGCGCCTTCATGCCCAGGATCACGAGGTCCTGCGGACCGGCTTCGCGGATCCTGTCGGTCGCCTTGACGTTGCGGGCAACGAACTCCGCGCCGTCGTGCATCACCAGTTTCATGCCGTTGGCACGGATCGCCGCGAGGTTCGGCCCGCGCGCGATCAAGGTCACGTCGTGGCCCGCCAGGGCAAGCTTGACGCCCAGCAATCCGCCGATCGAGCCGGCACCCACCACACAGATTTTCATGATGCGAAATGCGGCGCCCGGGCATCCCGCGATGGCTTGCCGCCACCCCGCCCCTGCCCACGCCTGAAGCTTTGTTGTCGAACGCCAATCATACGCAAAAATGCTGCGCCGCACCGATGATTCACGTCAATTTAACCTTTGATTTGATTAAATAAACGCTTACATCGCCAAATTCCTTTCGCATTGCAGAAGCGCATTTCGCGGCGGCGTGCGGCACCGCATGGTGCGCCGCAACGGTTTGACAGACCGGCCGCCATCAACGATAATTCGCGCCCTCGCAGCCTGTGGTGGCCACGCCACAAACGAAGCGGCTGCCGGGTCCCAAGGCGATTTAGCTCAGTCGGTTAGAGCAACGGAATCATAATCCGCGGGTCCGGGGTTCGAATCCCTGAATCGCCACCAGAATTCAGTCCTGCAGGACGAGGCGCCATCCGCAAGCGGCGCCCGCGTCCTGCGGTCGCGCCCGCCGCGCGTCAGTCCGCCGCGCAGCGAAAACCGATGTGTCCGGTTGGCGAGTCTGCCGGCTGCGGGTGTCGCGCCGCCGGGCGATAGCGCTGACAGTAGTTGCGCGCGCACAGATACGAGCCGCCCTTGAGCACGTGCTGCGGCACGGACGTGCCCGCCGCGCGCGCGGCGCAACAGCCGGGCGCCGGCACGTCGCTGGACGCCGGCAATGACCACGCATCGGCCGTCCACTCCCAGACGTTGCCGATCATGTCGACCAGGCCATACCCGTTGGCCGGAAAGGCGCCGACGGGCGAGGTGCGCTCCCAGCCGTCTTCGAGCGTGTTCGCGGACGGGAATGTCCCCTGCCAGTAATTGGCGAGCAGCAACCCCTCGGGCGCGAGCGCATTGCCCCAGGCATACTCGGCACCGTCCAGTCCGCCGCGCGCGGCGAACTCCCATTCGGCCTCCCCGGGCAGGCGCTTGCCGGCCCAGGCGGCATAGGCGAGAGCGTCGTCGAACGCGACATGCACGACCGGATGGTCATCCAATCCGGCAAGGCTGCTGCCGGCGCCGCGCGGCATGCGCCAGGACGCGTGTTCGTCCCAGTGCCACCACAACCCCGGGTCGAGCGTGCGCACCGGACCGGCCGGCGCCGTGAACACCGCCGAGCCGGTTCGCCGGCCGCTGACCGCGGAATCGGTCGCGCGCCGCTCGGCGCGCGTCACGTAGCCGGTCGCGTCGACGAACCGCGCAAAGGCCCGGTTGGTCACCGGCGTCTCGTCGATCCAGAACGACGCCACGCGGACTGCGCGCACGGGCCGTTCTTCCGGGTAGAAGCGCGCCGAACCCATGGCGAACACGCCGCCGTCGATGCGGCGCATCCCGGCGCGGTCAGCCGGCATGGCGATCGACGCGGCCGGCGCCGGCCGCGCGGCGTCGGTGCGTGCGCGAGGGCATTCGTTATCATAGGCGCCGCGCCGAGCGACCTCAAGCCGACAACTTCGCGGCACCGGGATGCCCGGCCGGCGCCGCGGCCCGCGCTGGCAGTCCGCGTTGCCGGTCCGCGCTGCCG
Source organism: Burkholderiales bacterium (assembly GCA_016790695.1). Classification (GTDB taxonomy): domain Bacteria; phylum Pseudomonadota; class Gammaproteobacteria; order Burkholderiales; family JAEUOS01; genus JAEUOS01. The sequence goes on along the minus strand of JAEUOS010000063.1, from coordinate 11,301 downwards.
ATACCGCTTCCGCCGTTTCCGTCCACCTCGAACGCCCGATACGCCATGACCACCACTGCTGCAAGCGAGCGCACCGGCGATGCCCGTCGCCCCAACGTCGTCATCATCCTCGCCGACGACATGGGCTACGGCGACCTGTCGTCCTATGGCAGCGAGCTCGTCGAGACCCGGAACATCGACAGCATCGGACGCGACGGCGTGCGCTTCACCGCCGGCTACAGTTCGGCACCCTTGTGCAGCCCGTCGCGCGCGGGCCTGGTCACCGGCCGCTACCAGCAGCGCTTCGGGTTCGAGCAGCAGGTCTCGTCGGGCGCCTTTCCCGAGCGCCGCGAGGTGCGCGAGGACGACGGCAGCCTGGCGCCCCTGCAGGGCGAGGCGGAGTTCCTGCGCCGCGGCATCCCCACCACCGAGAAGAACATCGGCGAACTGTTCCGCGCCGCCGGCTACCGCACCGGGGTCGTCGGCAAGTGGCACCTCGGGCACGCGCCGCAGTTCCTGCCGCACAACCGCGGCTTCGACCACTCGTGCGTGTTCTACGGCAACACCAGCCTGCAGTCGACGCGGCTGGACGATCCCGACCTCGTGAGCCTCAAGGTCGATTTCCACGACGAGGCCAAGGACACCGCGTGGACCCGCGAGGGCCTGAACGCGATCCGGCGCAACGGCCAGATCATCGACGTCGACCAGTACCTGATGTTCTTCTTCCGCGACGAGGCGCTCGCCTTCATCGAGGCCAGCAAGGACCGCCCGTTCCTGCTCTACTTCCCGATGAACTCGCCGGTGCCGCCGCTGCAGGTCCCCGCGCGCTACTTCGAGAAGCTGCGCGACAGCATCGCCAACATCAACGTGCGCGGCTACAACGCGATGCTGCTGGCGCAGGACGAGGTGGTCGGCGCGGTCCTGGAGAAGCTCGACGCCTGCGGCCTGGCGCAGGACACGCTGGTCATCTTCGTCAGCGACAACGGCAATGCGCTGAGCCGGCCGGGCAGCAACGCGCCGTTCTCCGGCGGCAAGTACTCGACCTACGAGGGCGGCATCCGGATGCCGTTCATGATGCGCTGGCCGGGCCGCCTGCGCGCCGGCCAGGTATACGAGGAGCCGGTCAGCACGCTCGACATCCTGCCGACCGTGGCGGCCGCCGGCGGCGTGCCGACGTCCGCCGCACAGCCTCTGGACGGCGTCAATCTCCTGCCTTACCTGAACCAGGAAAAGGCCGGTACGCCGCACGAGGCCCTGTTCTGGAAGCTGGCCGCCTATTCCGCGGTGCGCGTGGGCAAGTGGAAGCTGTATCTGGAGCCGAGGAACGGCGTCGCGCGGCTGTTCGACCTGGAAGCCGACCCGGCGGAAAAGCACGATCTCGCCGCGGCGCAGCCCGCCGTGTTCGCCGACCTGATGGCGCGCTACCAGGCCTGGGACAGGAGCCTGCCGCCGCGCGCCTGGACCAACATCTCGCCGGTATTCCGGAAATAGCTGTCCCGGCGCGCCGCGCGCGAGGCGCGCAGGCGCCCCGGCGGGCCGAGCCGGCAGGGGCGGCGGTCGCGAATGCTAAACTGCGTGCCTGTGAGTGCAAGCGGGGACGTGCATTGCGCCGGTTCCAGGGAATCATCGTTGCGCTGCTGGCGATCGTGCTCGCCGGGGCCGCGCATGCGCAGCAGCGCATGGTCGCCATCCCCGATGCCGCCAAGCGCGCGGACATGGTCTTCGACGGCTCGCCGGAGGTGAGCATCGACGGGCGCGCCGCCCGGCTCGCACCCGGCGCGCGGGTGTTCGACCGCAACAACTTCCTCCAGATGCACGGCGGCCTGCGCGGCGCCTACAAGGTCAGGTACACCGTCGAGCAGCTCTCCGGCCTGATCCAGACCGTGTGGATCCTCACCGACGAGGAAATCGCCCGCCCCGACCCCGTGCCCGCGAAGTAGCCCGACCGCGGCCGTCGGGCGCCGCCGCAGCCCCGCTCAACAACGGTTCCCTGCACCCGATGCCGAGAAAGCTCTTCATCAAGACCTTCGGCTGCCAGATGAACGAGTACGACTCGGACAAGATGGCAGACGTCCTCAACCAGGACGAGGCCACCGTCGCCGCCGCCAGCGCGGAGGAGGCCGACGTGATCCTGTTCAACACCTGCTCGGTGCGCGAGAAGGCGCAGGAGAAGGTGTTCTCGGACCTGGGGCGGGTCAAGTCGCTCAAGGCCGCCAACCCCGGACTCATCATCGGCGTCGGCGGCTGCGTCGCCAGCCAGGAGGGCGCCACCATCGTCGAGCGCGCGCCCTATGTCGACGTCGTCTTCGGCCCGCAGACGCTGCACCGCCTGCCCGAGCTGATCGCGCGGCGGCGCGCGTCGGGCGTGCCGCAGGTGGACATCTCGTTTCCCGAGATCGAGAAGTTCGACCGCCTGCCGCCGCCGCGGGTCGACGGCGCCGCCGCGTTCGTCTCGATCATGGAGGGATGTTCGAAGTACTGCAGCTTCTGCGTCGTGCCCTACACCCGCGGCGCGGAGATCTCGCGCGACCTGGACGGGGTGCTCACCGAGATCGCGGCGCTCGCGCAGCAGGGGGTGCGCGAGGTCACCCTGCTGGGCCAGAACGTCAACGCCTACCGCGGCGCCGGCGCCGACGGCGAGAGCGCGGACTTCGCGCTGCTGATCGAGTACGTCGCCGCGATCCCGGGCATCGAGCGCATCCGCTACACGACCTCGCATCCGAAGGAGATGACGCAGCGCCTGATCGACGTCTACGCGCGCGTGCCGCAGCTGGTGTCGCAGCTGCATCTGCCGGTGCAGTCGGGCAGCGACCGCATCCTCGCGGCGATGAAGCGCGGCTACACCGTGCTGGAGTACAAGTCGATCGTGCGCCGGCTGCGCGCGGTGCGTCCCGACCTGTCGCTCTCGACCGACTTCATCGTCGGGTTCCCCGGCGAGACCGAGGCCGACTTCGAGTCGACGATGCGCCTGATCGACGAGGTCGGGTTCGACGGCGCGTTCAGCTTCCTGTACTCGCGCCGACCGGGGACGCCGGCCGCGGACCTCGCGGACGACACGCCGCAACGGGTGCGCCAGGCGCGCCTCGCCCGCCTGCAGGCGCGCATCGACGATCTCGCGCACGCGGCCAGCCGCGCGATGGTCGGCGCCACCGAGCGCGTGCTGGTCGAAGGCCATGCGCGCAAGGACCGGACCGAGCTCTGCGGCCGCACCGGCAACAACCGGGTCGTCAACTTCCCCGGCGACGCGCGGCTGATCGGCCGCTTCGCCGAGGTCGTCATCACCGACGCGCTGCCGCACTCGCTGCGCGGCATCCTGGCGCACGCCACGCCCGCAGGCTAGTCCCTTGGCACAACCTTCGAAGGAGCTGCGCTTCGAGCCGCCGGACAACAAGCGGCTCGCCAACCTGTGCGGGCCGCTGGACGCCAACCTGCGCCAGGTGGAGACCGCGCTCGACGTCGCCATCACGCGTCGTGCCGCGCGCCTGGTCGTGCGCGGCGAGGCCGCCGCCGTCGAGCGCGCCTGCACCCTGCTCGAGACGCTCTATGCGCGCGCCGCCGTGCCGCTCGATGCCGACGAATTCCAGCTGGCCGCGGTCGCCAGCCTGAGCGGCGACGCCGCCGACGAGGACGCGCCGCGGCTGATGACGCGCCGGCGCGACCTCGCCGGGCGCACCCCCAACCAGCGCGCGTACCTGGAGAGCATCCTCGCGCACGACGTCACCTTCGGCATCGGGCCGGCGGGCACCGGCAAGACCTACCTCGCGGTCGCCTGCGCCGTCGACGCCCTCGAGCGCGATGCCGTTAAGCGCATCGTCCTGGTGCGCCCCGCCGTCGAGGCCGGCGAGCGCCTCGGCTTCCTCCCCGGCGACCTGGCGCAGAAGGTCGATCCCTACCTGCGCCCCCTCTATGACGCCCTGTACGACCTGATGGGCTTCGACCGCGTCGGCAAGATGTTCGAGAAGGGCGCGATCGAGATCGCACCGCTCGCCTACATGCGCGGGCGCACGCTCAACCACGCGTTCATCATCCTCGACGAGGCGCAGAACACCACGCCGGAGCAGATGAAGATGTTCCTCACCCGCATGGGATTCGGCGCCAAGGCGGTGGTCACCGGGGATCCGACGCAGATCGATCTGCCGCGCGGCACCCGCAGCGGGCTGATCGAGGCCCAGGAGGTGCTGGACGGCGTGCGCGGCGTCGCGATGACGCGCTTTTCCGCGGCCGACGTGGTGCGGCATCCGCTGGTCGGCCGCATCGTCGCGGCCTACGAGGCGCACGCGGCGCGCGCGCCCGAGGACGGCCGCGCCGACGTCGCCGAGGCGCTGCTGCGCGGCCCGCGCGGCCGCCCCTGAGGCCATGGCGACGATCGCGGTCCAGCGTGCCAGCCGCCTGCCCGGCATCCCGAGCGCGTCCCGGCTGCGCGCCTGGGCCGCCGCCGCGCTGCCCGCGGGCGCCTGCGCCACCGTGCGCGTCGTCAACGGCGCCGAGGCGCGCAGGCTCAATCGCGGCTACCGCGGCCGCGACTACGCGACCAACGTGCTGACCTTCGCCTACGGCGGCACGCCGCCCGCCGCCGACATCGTGCTGTGCGCGCCCGTGCTCGCGCGCGAGGCGCGCGCCCAGGGGAAGACGCTGGCGGCGCACTACGCCCACCTGACGATCCACGGCGCGCTCCACGCCGCCGGCATGGACCACGACACGCCCCGCGACGCCGCGGCGATGGAAGCGCTGGAGACGCGCATCCTGGGCACGCTCGGATTCGCCGATCCGTACGAGGATCGCGCCGCGCCGCCCCGCGGCCGCGGCGCGCCCGCCGCCCCCGCCCATGGACGAACCGCCGCCCGGCCCCGCCCGACCGAGCCTGCTTGAGCGCCTCTCGGCGCTCCTGATGCGGGCGCCGGAGGATCGCGAGCAGCTGATCGCGCTGCTGCGCTCGGCGCGTGCGCGCGACATCCTCGACGCCGAGGCCCTGGCGATGATCGAGGGCGTGCTCGGCACCTCGGAACTGACCGCGGCGGACGTCATGGTGCCGCGCGCGCGCATGGACGTCATCGACGTGGCCACGCCGCTGGCCGATTCGGTGCCGATGATGATCCGCGCCGGCCACTCGCGCTTCCCGGTGGTCGAGGGCGACCGCGACGAGGTGATCGGCATCCTGCACGCGAAGGACCTGCTGCGCCTGGTCGCCGGGCAGCCTGCGAACCTGCGCGAACTGCTGCGACCGGTCGCATTCGTGCCGGAGTCCAAGCGCCTCGACAACCTGCTGCGCCAGTTCCGCGTCAACCGCAATCACCTCGCCATCGTCGTCGACGAGTACGGCGGGGTCGCCGGTCTGGTGACCATCGAGGACGTCCTCGAGCAGATCGTCGGCGAGATCGACGACGAGTTCGACCTGGGGGAGGCCGACGAGGGCATCGTCGACGAGCCGGGCGGAACCAGCCGGGTGCGCGCGATCACCGAGATCGACGACGTCAACCGCCACTTCGGCACCCGCCTGGAGGACGCCGACGCGGCCACCATCGGCGGGCTGATCGTCAATCACTGCGCGCGCGTGCCCGCGCGCGGCGAGACCTGCGCGATCGGCGGGCTGCGCTTCACGGTGCTGCGCGCCGACAGCCGGCAGCTCCACCTCCTGCGCGTGGCGCGCGAGAACCCGCCGGCATGAGCCGGCGCGGACGCCTCGGCCTCGCGGTCGCGCCCCTCCTCGGCGCGCTGGCCACGCTCGGCTTCGCCCCGGCCGACCGCATCGAAGTGTTCCTGGCCGCGTTCGCGGGCCTGATCGTCTGCCTCGATGGCGCCGGCGCGCGCCGCGCCGCGCTGCTCGGCTGGCTCTTCGGCCTCGGCTACTTCGTCGTCGGCGTCTCCTGGGTGTATGTGAGCATGCACGATGTCGGCGGCATGCCGGCGGCGCTCGCCGGCCTCGCGGTGGTGTTGTTCGCCGCCTATCTCGCCGCGTTCGGCGCGCTCGCCTGTGCCGCCGCCGGCGCGCTGGGCGCCACGCGCGGCGGCGCGCTGCTCCTGGTGCTTCCCGCCGCCTGGTGCGTGTGCGAATGGCTGCGCGGCTGGGTGTTCACCGGCTTCCCCTGGCTTGCCGCGGGCTATGCCGACAGCGGCGGCGTGTTCGCCGGCTACGCCCCGGTGCTCGGCGTCTACGGCGTGGGCATGCTCAATGCGCTCGCGGCGGCGGGCATCGCCGATCTCTGGCATCGCCTGCGCTCGCCGGCGGGGCTGCGGCCTGCCGGTCGTGACCTGGCCTGGATCGCCGCCCTCGCCGCCGGCGCGCTCCTGGCGCGCGTCGACTGGACCGAGCCGACCGGCGCGCCCGTCACCGTGGCGCTGCTGCAGGGCAACGTGCCGCAGGACCTGAAGTTCGAGGAGGAACGCTTCGCGGCCACCCTGGCCCTGTACGAGCGCCTGGTCCGCGCGCACCCCGCCGACATCGTGGTCCTGCCGGAGACCGCGCTGCCGCGCATGCTGCACGCGATCCCGCGCGACTACCTCGCCGCGCTCGAGGACGCGGCGCGCGCGCGCCGCGCCGACATCGTCTTCGGCGTGCCGATCGCCGATTCGCGCGAGCGCTACTTCAACAGCGTCGCCAGCCGCGGCGCAAGCCCGCCGCAGCGCTACGACAAGGCCCACCTCGTGCCGTTCGGCGAGTTCGTGCCGCCGGGCTTCCGCTGGTTCGTCGACTGGATGCGCATCCCCCTCGGCGACTTCACGCGCGGCAGCGCGCAGCCGCGCCCGCTCGCGCTCGGCAGCCAGCGCGTGGCGGCCAACATCTGCTACGAGGACCTGTTCGGCGAGGAGATCATCCGCCAGCTGCCCGAGGCGACCCTGCTGCTCAACGTGAGCAACATCGCCTGGTTCGGCGATTCGCTCGCCCCCCACCAGCACCTGCAGATCAGCCGCGTGCGCGCGCGCGAAACCGGCCGCCCGATGCTGCGCGCCACCAACACCGGCGCCACCGCGGTCATCGACGCACGCGGCGGGCTGGTCGACCGGCTGCCGGACTTCACCGAGGGTGCGCTGGTCGCGCGCGTGCGCGGCCACGCCGGCGCGACGCCCTACGTGCGCACCGGCAATGCGCCGCTCATCGTCGCCTGTCTGGTTGTGCTGGCCGTCGCCTGGCGGCGCGCGCGAGGTCGCGCGCGAGCCTGAACGCGGTGATCAGGCTGCCGGGGTCGGCGCGCGCCGCTCGCGCGGCGCTGGCGGCCAGGTCGAGCGCGGTGCCGTGGTCGACCGAGGTGCGGATCAGCGGCAGGCCGAGGGTGACGTTGACGCCCTGGCCGAAGGTCGCGTACTTCAGGACCGGCAATCCCTGGTCGTGGTACATCGCGAGCACCGCGTCGCCGCGCGCGAGCACGGCCGGGGTGAACAGCGTATCGGCCGGCAGCGGGCCGTCGAGCGCGATCCCGCGCCGGCGCAGGCGCGCGATCACCGGGGCGATGATCTCGATCTCCTCCCGGCCCAGGTGCCCGGACTCGCCGGCATGCGGATTGAGGCCGGCCACGAGGATGCGCGGTCGGGCGATGCCGAACCGGCCGCGCAGGTCGGCGTCGAGGATCTCGATCGTCCGCGCCAGCGACGCGCGGTCGAGCGTCGCCGCCACGTCGCGCAAGGCGAGGTGCGTGGTCGCCAGCGCGACGCGGAGGACCGGGCGTCCGCCGGTCAGCATCATCACGACCTGGCGCGCCCCGGTGCGCGCCGCAAGGTACTCGGTATGGCCGGTGAAGGCGATGCCGGCGTCGTTGATCACGCCCTTGTGCACCGGCGCGGTGGCGATCGCGGCGAGGCGGCCGCCGGCACAGCCGTCGACCGCGGCATCAAGGGTGCGCAGCACGTAGCCGGCATTGGCGGGGTCGGGCCGGCCCGCGTGTTCGCGCCGCGCCAGGGGCACGTGCATCACGCTCGCCCCGGCGGGCGCAACATCGTCGGCGGCGATCACGCGCCGCAGCGGCGCAATGCCCAGGCGCCGCGCCCGGCGCGCGAGCAGGTCGGCGTCGCCGACCAGCACCAGGCGCGCGCCGGCACGGGCGCGCGGCCGTGCCGCGAGCATCATGGCGAGGTCGGGGCCGATGCCGGAAGGCTCGCCGGTGGTGACCGCAACCGCCGGCGCCTCTGCGCGTTGCGCCGCCATCAGCGCTCGTCGAGCCGGATTTCGACAAACGCCCGGTCGCGCAGCTGCCGCAGCCACTCCTGGTATGCCTCGTCGACCTTGCGTTCGCGCAGCGCCTGGCGCGCGGCCTGCCGCTTGCGTTCCTGGCTGACGTCCTCGATCCGCCGTTCGAGCACCTCGATCAGATGCCAGCCGAACTGCGTGCGTACCGGCACGCTGATCTCGCCCGGCTTGAGTTCGTTCATCGCCTTCTCGAATTCGGGCACGGTGTCGCCCGGATAGACCCAGCCGAGATCGCCGCCGCGCGACGCGCTGCCGTCGTTGGAGTGCAGGCGCGCCAGATCGGCGAACTCCGCCGCCTTGTTGACCAGGCGTTCGCGCAGCTCGCGCAGGCGCCGTTCCGCCTGATCCTGCGAGACCAGCTCGTTGGGGCGCACCAGGATGTGACGCACCCGCGTCTGCGTGACCGGCGCGGCCGCCGTCCCGCCGCGGCGGTCGAGCACCTTGAGGATGTGGAACCCGTTCGGGCTCTTGACGATCTCGCTGACCGCGCCGACCGGCAGGTTGAGCACCGCGTCGACGAACAGCTGCGGCAGCCGGTCCATGCTGCGGTGCCCGAGCACGCCGCCGGACAGCGCCTCGGGCGCGTCGGACACCGCCGCCGAGACCTGGCCGAAATCGGCGCCGCCACGCACCTGGGCGAGCGCGGCCTCGGCGCGCCGACCGCGCTCCGCCAGCTGCTCGGGCGTCGCGTTCTCCGGCACGCGCACCAGGATCTGCGCCAGATTGACTTCCATGGAGGCGTCGCTGCGGGCGCCGTCGGCCTGGGCGAGGAAGTTGTCGACCTCGCCGTCGCTGATCGCGATGCGGCTGTCGACCTCGCGTTCGCGCACCCGCGCGATCAGGATGTCGTTGCGGACGTCCTCGCGGAACTTCGCGAACGCGATGCCGTCGCGCTCGAGCACGTCGCGGAACTGCGACAGCGACATCCGGTTGTCCTCGGCGATGCGCGCAACCGTGCGATCGAGCGCGACATCGTCGATGCGGATCGCGTTCTCGCGCGCGAACTGCAGCTGGGCACGGTCGACGATCATGCGTTCGAGGACCTGCTTCTCGAGGACGTCGTCGGGCGGCGGCGTGACCCGCTGGCGCTGCAGCTGGCCGCGCGCGAGCTTCACGCGTTCGTTGAGCTCGCGCAGCGTGATCGCCTCGTCATTGACGACGGCGACGATGCGGTCGGCGAGTTCGACGCGCGCGCGCGGCGCGCGCGTGCCCAGGGACGGGGACAGGCGGTCGGCCTGGGCCAACAGCGGCGCCGGCGCCTGCGCCGCCGTCCACGTGGCGCTCATGGCAAGCACCATGCCGAGCGTGATGCCGGTCTTCATTGCGATTCGATTCATTCGTACCTGCCGAAAGTGCGCGGCTGCGGTTCCTGATTCTCGTTGAGCTTGGTGTAACCCGGGATGTTGCGCCGCAGCGTGTCGAGTGGATTGGACCCGAGCCGCGACAGCCCGTTCAGTTCCAGCTGGAAGAATATGCCGGTCGAGGCGCGCTGGCTGGCAGTGGCGAAGCGCTGCACCACCACCCGCCCGACCCAGCAGCCGCCATCGTACTCGACGCCGCCCAGCGATTCGACCACCCGGCCCTCGCGCAGCGAGTAGTTGTAGCGCCCGACCCCGTACCAGCCGCCGCCGAAGTTCCACTGCCCGGCGACGTCGATCTGCTCGAGGAAGTCGCGCCGGTAGCGATAGGCGGCCGACAGCGTCTTGCCGGGCTCCGGCATGTAGCGCACGCCGTGGCTGATCCGCTCGATCTGGCGCAGATTCGGGTTGTACTGCAGCGTGGTGTCGTAGTTGACCTTCGGCGCGACCTCGCCGGCAAACGACGCCAGGATGTCCGAGCTGCGGGTCGAGCGCCGCGCCTCGCCCGGCAGGGTCACGCGCTGCTCGGTGAAATAGTAGCGCTGGCCCAGCGTGAAGCGCAGCCGCTCGCTGCCATTGCGCTCGCCGATCAGGCGGGTGGTCGCCGCCACCGTCACCTGGTTCGCGTCGGCGATGCGGTCCGGCCCCGTGTAGGTGTTGTCGGAGAAGATCTGCGCGAAGTTGAAGTCCGCCAGCCCGGTGTCGAACACCGGGATGCCCGACTGCTCGCGGGCGGGCACGCGCAGGTAGTACAGGCGCGGTTCCAGCGTCTGCGTGTAGTTGCTGCCGAAGTAGGACACCGGCCGCTCGAAGATGAGGCCGCTGTCGATGCTGGCGGTGGGAATGCTGCGCGAGAACCGGTCCGGCGCGCCGCCGGTCAACGCCAGCGCATAGTGCGTCACGTGCCACGACACGCGCGGGATCACGAACCCCCCGGGCGCCAGCATCGGGTAGCTGACGCTCGGATAGACCGTCATCCGGTTGCCGGTCACCAGCGTCGGGTGGGTGAAGCGGTTGAATTCGGTGGTCAGGTTCAGGTCCAGCCCGCCGACGTCGTAGCGGCGGGTGTTGAAGATGATCTGCGGCAGCCGGTGGTAGGGCGAGACCACCGGATTCAGGGGATCGCGCAGCGTCTGGTAGGACAGGGTGCGCAGGTGGAGCGAATACCACGGCGACGAATACTGCAGGATCGCGTCGCGCGGGACGAAGGTCTGCGCGGTCGCGGCGATCCGGTTCGACAGGTCGGTGAAATAGGTGTCGTCGGAGACGCGGCTGGCGTTGATGAAGCCGGTCAGGCCGGGCGCGATATTGTGCTGGTGCAGGATCGACACGCCGGAGCGTGTGGTGCGGGTCTGCTGGTCCGACGGCAGGATCTCGCCGCGCGCCTCGCCGCGGTAGTCCTCGCCGAGATAGCGGAACAGCGCGCCGGTCTGCAGCCCCCGCTTGGTCATGTAGCGCGGCGTGACGGTGAGGTCGCGGTTGGGCGCGATGTTCCAGTAGTAGGGCGTCTGCACCTCCTGGCCGTTGGTCACGGAACTGCCGAACGACGGCGCCAGGAACCCCGACTTGCGGCGGTCGTTCAGGGTGAAGGACATGCTGGGCAGGTACAGGATCTGCTTGCCGAGAAAGTACAGCCGCGCGGCCTCGGCTTCGCCAGCGTCGCGGCCGTAGTCGAGCTTCAGTTCCCCCACCTGCAGGTGCCAGTCGTCGTTGTCGGGACCGCAGGTGCTGTAGGTGGCGTCGGTGGCGCGATAGCTGTCCGGCCCGAGAAACTCCAGGCGCCCG
>JAEUOS010000042.1 GCA_016790695.1 Burkholderiales bacterium | reverse complement strand
TGGCTGGACCCGTCGATCACCGACGAGGCACGGCCGTTCGAGCGCGACCCGAAGCTCAACCTCTATGACCCGGCAAATCCGGCGCAACCACCCTACGACTCCGCATTCCTCGCCGCCTACCGCGCGGCGCAGGTGGCGCGCAACCGCCGCATCACCGACTGGGCGCGGGGCGAGCTCGACGCGGCGCGACGCCGCGGGCAGCCGTGGTTCGAGCATTGCTTCGTGGTGCAGGGGACGATGGCCGATCCGGCCTGGCTCGACCCGGCGATCGAGCCTTCCGATCGCAAGCCGCGCTGGTGCTACATGGGCGAGCCGCATATGGTCAACGACGCGCCCGCGGGACTGGCGCGCTTCACCACGCTGCGCAGCTGGCTGTCGCAATACGCCTACGACCTGTCGAATGCCGACGGCGTGCGCTCGGCACGATCGGTGTCGGTGCCTGTCTGCATCATCGAGAACAGCGCCGACGACGGCTGCCTGCCGCACCACGGCCGCGAGCTGTTCGAGGCCGTCGCCCATGCCGACCGCGAGCGCCACGTCATCTCCGGGGCGACCCACTACTACTTCGACCAGCCGGACAAACTGGGCGAGGCCCTCGACGCCGCCTGCGGCTGGCTCGCGCGCAAGGGGTTCTCGTCCGATTGAGGTTGGGTCGCGACGGTACGTTTTTCGACGGTTCGGCGGTAAAGGATTGTCTGCGGAATTCCCTACTTCAAGGCGAATCGAGCCGTCAATGGCGCCTTGCCGGGGAGACTCACCACAGCAACCGCCTTGACGCCCTTGCCGGCCTTGAAGCTACCCTTGGCTTCGAGCGCGCCACCAACCGGAGTCAGATTGACTTCGACCTTCTCGGTTTCCGCCAGGAGCGTGACCTTGGCGTTCGCGCCGTCGAGCTTCACCGGATTGCCATGATCGCGCAGGTACAGGCGCACGCGATCCGTCGTGACGACCAGTTCGAGATCGAAGTCCTTGACTTCGGCCACGACACCGCCGTGCTTGGGCGTGTGGTCGTGGCCGCCGACGGCTGCCGCGGGTGGCGCGAGCGAAAGGGCGAGGATGGCGAATACGGCGGACAGGGTCTTGCGCATGAGGTCACTCCTTGAGTGGTTGGTCGAACTGATGGGTTGATAGGCGGGTGCGGTCAGAACACTTCCTTCGCATCGCGCGCCAGCAGGGCCGCAAGCGGTCGGGCGCCGACCAGCTTGAACAATGCCGGCGTCACGTAGCTGTCGAGCAGGGTGGAGGTGATGAGGCCACCGAAAATGACCACCGCGACCGGATAGAGAATTTCGGCGCCCGGCGCCTCGGCGTCCAGCAGCAGCGGCGCCAGCGCGAACGCGGCGACCAGCGCGGTCATCAGCACCGGCGAGAGCCGTTCGGCCGACCCGCGCAGGATGAGCGCGTCGCCGAAGACCTCGCCCTCGAAGCGGCACAGGTTTACGTAGTGGCTCACCTTGAGGATGCCGTTGCGCACCGCCACGCCGGCCAGGGTGATGAAGCCGATCAGGGAGGCGATCGACAGGGGCTGGCCGGACAGCCACAGGGCGCCGACGCTGCCGATCAGCGCCAGCGGCACGTTGGCCAGGATCGCCGCCGAGAGCGTCATCGAGCCGTAGCGCGAGTACAGCACCAGCACGACCAGCGCCAGTGAGGCCAGCGACAAAAGGCCGATCAGGCGCGCCGCCTCCTGCTGTGCCTGGAACTGGCCCTCGAAGGTGATGAAGTAGCCCTCCGGCGGCTTGGCCGCGCGGATCACCGCGCCAACGTCCGCCACCACGTCCGATAGCGCCCGGCCCTGCGCGTTGGCGGACAGGACAATGCGTCGCTTGCCGTTGTCCCGGCTTACCTGGTTGGGCCCGTCGGCATCCTCGATGGCGGCGATCTTCGACAGCGGCACCCGCCCGGTCGGCGTCTCGATCAGTAGCCCGGTCAGGCCATCCAGACCGCGCTGAGATTCCGGCAGCCGCAGTACCAGCGCGAAGCGGCGGTTGCCCTCGATGATCTGCCCCAGGCGCTCGCCTTCGATCAGCGCCTGCAGTTCCTGGGTCAGCACGGCGGGCGACAACCCGTAGGCCTGCGCGCGCGCGTAGTCGACGCGGATCTTGATCTGCGGGCTCAGCACCTGCTTTTCTATCTCCAGGTCGGCGATGCCTGGGATGCGCGAGAGCGCGTCGCGCAGGCGTTCGGACTCGGCGCGCAACGTGTCCAGGTCCTCGCCGAAGATGCGGATCGCCATCTGCGAGCGCACTCCGGAGAGCATGTGGTCGATGCGGTGCGAGATCGGCTGGCCGATGTTGAGCGCCACCGGCAAATCGGCCAGGCGGGCGCGGATGTCGGCGTACACCGCATCCAGCGGCCGGCCCAGGCGCTTGAGCTTCAGGTCCAGTTCGCTGACATGCACGCCTTCGGCGTGTTCGTCCAGCTCGGCGCGTCCGGAGCGACGGCCGACATGTTCGACCTCCGCCACGCCAGCCACCGCCTTCTCCGCCAGACGCGCCAGGCGCACCGACTCGCCCAGCGTGACACCCGGGTTGAGCCGCAGCCCCACCAGCGCCGACCCCTCGCTGAAAGGCGGCAGGAAAGTGGTCGGAAACAGCGGCACCAGGGCCGCTGCGGCGAGCGCCCCCGCCACCGCCGCGCTCACCGCCACCCGCGGCCGTTCCAGCACCCAGGAGAGCGAACTGCGGTAGTGTCGCTTGAGGAAGGCCAGCACGCGGCCCTCGTCATGGCCCGCCGCCGAGCGCGGGATCAGGTAGTAGGCGAGCACCGGCGAGACCGTGATCGAGACCACCAGGCTGGCCAGGATCGAGGTCAGGTAGGCCACGCCGAGCGGGGTAAAGAGGCGCCCTTCGATGCCGGGCAGGGCGAACAAGGGCACGAACACCAGACAGATGATGACTGTGGCGGTGACGATGCCTGAGCGCACTTCGGCGGTGGCTTCGGCGATCACCTTGAGCGCGTCGCCGGCATCGTGCGCGCCGCCCTGGCGCAGCCGCCGCAAGGTGTTCTCCAGTCCGACGATGGCGTCGTCCACCAGCGCGCCGACCGCGATCGCCAGGCCGCCCAGAGTCATGGTGTTGATCGACAGACCCAGGAACTTGAACACCAGGGCGGCGGACAGGAACGAAAGCGGGATCGCGGTGAGCGAGATCAAGGTGACGCGCCAGTTGCCCAGGAACAGCAACAGCACCGCGGCCACCACGACCGAGGCCATCATCAGCTTGCCCTTGAGGTTCTCCACCGAGCCTTCGATGAAGCTCGCCTGGCGGAAGGTGACCTGCGGCGGCGCCAGGCCGGCGGGCAGGCCCGCCTTGAGCTCGTCCAGCGCCGCCTCGATGCTCCGCGTCAGGCGCACGGTGTCGGCATCCGGCTGCTTCTGCACGCCGAGGATCACCGCCGGCCGGCCGTTGTAGCCCGCGTCGCCGCGCTTGATGGCCGGCGCGAACGCCACCGTCGCCACCTGGCGCAGGAGGATCGGCTGGGTCTTGGAGCGCGCGTCGTGCGGCGCGACCGAGATCGATGCCAGGTCGGTAAGCGAGGCGGTGCGCGCCAGGGTGCGGATCAGGTATTCGCGCCCGTTGACTTCGAGAAAGCCGCCGCTGGAGTTGGCCGAGAAGTTGCGCAGCGCCGTTTCGACCTGGTCGAGCGTGACATCGAGTTCGGCCATGCGCGCGGTGTTGGGTTGCACCTGGAACTGCCGCACCGCGCCGCCGATCGGGATCACCTGTGCCACCCCGGGAATGTTGAGAAGGCGCGGGCGCAGCACCCAGTCGGCGTACTCGCGCACCCGCATCGCTCCGGACGCGCCGATGGTTCCGGGCGCGCCGGCGACCCCGGTCGCCCCGCCGTCGTCTTCGAACGGCAGCGCGATCTGCATGATCTCGCCCATGATCGAGGCGACCGGACCCATCGCGGTGAAGATGCCCTGCGGCAGCTGCTCGCGCACCAGGCTCAATCGCTCGGACACCAGCTGGCGCGCCCGGTAGATGTCGGTGGTCCAGTCGAACGCCACGTAAATGAATGCCAGCCCGGCGCTGGAAGTCGAGCGCACGCTGATCACGCCCGGCATGCCGCTCATGGCGGCCTCCAGCGGAATGGTGACAAGCTGCTCGATCTCCTCCGGCGCCATGCCGCCGGCTTCGCTGATCAGGGTCACGGTCGGACGGTTGAGGTCGGGGAACACGTCCACTGGCGTCCGGACGAGGGTGAGGCCGCCGTAGATCAGCAGCACCAGGGCGGCCGCCAGGGTCATCAGGCGGTTCTTGAGGCTTGCCGCAAGCAGCAGGTTGAACATGGCTACCTCACCTGGCCGATGAGTTGCGCGCCCTCGACGACCACGCGCTCGCCATCCT
This sequence comes from Burkholderiales bacterium, assembly GCA_016790695.1. Taxonomy (GTDB): domain Bacteria; phylum Pseudomonadota; class Gammaproteobacteria; order Burkholderiales; family JAEUOS01; genus JAEUOS01. The sequence continues at coordinate 2,064 of JAEUOS010000042.1, read as the reverse complement.
TCAGGCCATCGACAACCGCGACCCGTCCAGCGTCCAGCGCGCGCGTGCGCACCACCCGCGGCGCGAAGATCTCCGCGCCGGCGTGCACCCAGACGATGGCCTCGTTGGCCGGGTTGCGCGCCAGGGCGGCCGCCGGCAAGGCGACGGCGCGGATGCGCGCCGCGGTCTGCACTGCGATGCGCACCGGCTGGTTGACCGGCAGACCCAACACTCGTTCGGGCGCAAACAGGAGCGGCTGCGCCTGATCGCGCAATTGCGCCGCCGCGCCGACGAAGCGCAGCGGCACCGCGCCGGCGGCGGTGGCAACGCTCGCGCCGGCGATGTCTGCGCCGCGCAGTCCGTCGTAGGTCAGCGCCTCGATGAACAGCCGCGCCGGATCGACGATCTCGATCAAGATCTCGCGCGCGTCCACCACCTGCCCGGCCACCGCGTTGACGGCCGCGACCACACCTGCCACCGGCGCACGCAACGATTCGCGCACCGCCAGCGCGCCGCTCAAGGCCGCGATGCGCGCGTTCAAGGCCTGCACTTCCAGGCGCGCCGCTTCGATCTCCTTCTGCGGCAGGGCGCCTTCGAGTTGCTCAACGCGCGCCCGGCGCAACGTCGCCGCTTCCAGCTGGGCGCGCAGGTCGGCCTGCAGGGTGGCCTGGGCGGCGCGCTCTGCGATGCCCAGCGACGGCTCCAGGATTGCCAGCTCCTCGCCCTTGGCCACCCGCCTGCCCACCGCCGGCAGGCCGGCCGGGCCGGGCAGCAGGCGCCCGGCCTGGGTGGACTGGACCCGGGCGCTGGCGTTGGGGTCGGCGACGACGCGGCCGTTGAGCTCGACCGCCTGCGCCGCATCGGTCACGACGGCAAGCAGGGTGCCGATGCCGAGCTTGCGCTGCGTCGCCTTGGGCAGGAACACGTCGCCGCTCGGCAGCCGGCGCGGCGCATCCAGGGCCGGAGCGGCGGGCGCGCCGCCGTGATCGTGCCCCGGGGCGCTCCAGGCGGCGCCCGGGACGATCAATGCCGCGATCAACCACAGCCGCGCGTTCATGCCGCGCTCGCGACGCGCGGTCCGCGGCGCGTGCGCGCCAGGCGCAGCGCCAGCCACAGCGCCACGCCGAGGGCGACGCCGCCCCCCAGCCACGGCAGCCACGCCCGCCATTCGCCGCTGCCGTGGCGATGCGCGGACTCCGCCACCGGTTCGGTGGCCGCCGCGACCTCCAGCGTCGTCGCCAGGAGGTCGGCCTCCTCTTTCCCGCCAACCGCTGCGGTCACCCCGGCCGTGACCGCGTGCGCGCCCGGCGCGAGCGGCGCCGGCAGTTCGACGACGAACGTGTCGCCTTCACCGGCTTGCGCGCGGAACTTGCGCGCCGCGCCGTCCGGCCCCTTGATCTCGACGTCGATCGACGCTTTGCCGATCGGCCGATTGGTCGCGTACTCGTCGAGGTACAGCGTGACGCGCTTCGCGCCAACGACCCCGGTCAGTTCGAACACCTCGGAGTGCGCGCTGAAGCGCGGCGCGATGTTGGGCGCGGCCACCGGCTTGTCGTCGCCGTGATCGTGGCCGGGGCCGGCCAGCGCGGCGCCGCACAGAGTGAACATCAAGGGCGCGCAGACGCGCCGGACGAAACGGTTCATGGCAGGATTCCCCAGGCTTGTTTGAGTCGCGCGTTCGCGCGCCCAGCTTCCAGCACGGCGCGGGCGCGCGCCAGGTGGGCTTCCGCGTGCTCGCGCTCGGCGCGCAGGCGTGTCACCAGATCGAATTCGCCGGCGCGAAAACCGCGCCCGACCAGTTCGCGGGTGTCGCGCGCCAGCGCGGCGCGCGATTCGGCCAGCGGCAGGGCGGCTTCGGCGGCGACGAGTTCGCGTTCGGCGCTGGCGGCTTCCGCAGCCACCTGGGCCGCGGCGACGGCCTGCGCGGCCTGCGCCTCGATCAGTTCGACGTTGGCGGCGGCCAGCCGCGGGCGATTGCGGTTCTCGCTGCCGAAGGGCACGCGCAGCCGGAAGGTGACGATCTGCTCCCACGGCTTGACGAACTCGGTGCGCTCGCGAAACGTGCCCACGCCCAGTTCGGGCGCG
>JAEUOS010000216.1 GCA_016790695.1 Burkholderiales bacterium | reverse complement strand
GCCGACATCACCGTCGTCGACCGCGGCACCGGCCAGACCCTGCCGGTCTACCGCCACCAGGGCCGCTTCTGGGTGGCCGGCCAGCCCGGCCGCAACTTCGCGGTGCGCGTGCACAACCGCAGCGGCGGGAGGCTGCTCTCGGTGATATCCATCGACGGCGTCAACATCATCAGCGGCGAGACCGCGGGCACCGGCCAGTCCGGCTATGTGCTTTCGCCCTGGGAACGCTACGACCTGACCGGCTGGCGCAAGAGCGAGGCCCAGGTCGCGGCCTTCTATTTCACCGCGCTGCCGGATTCGTATGCGGCGCGCACCGGCCGGCCCGACGACGTCGGCGTGATCGGCGTGGCGCTGTTCCGCGAGAAGCCGCCGGCGGTGTCGGGCGTGGCGCCGCGTCCGGTCCCGTTCGGGCGGCGCGACAACAGCGGCGCATCCGCGGACGCGCGCGAGCGCGCCGAGGCGCCGGCGCCGGGCGCAGCCGCGGCCGAGGGCGTCGCGGCGTCGAAATCGGCGCCGTCGGCCGACGCCGCGCCGGGGGAGAGCCGCGCCGCGCGCGCGCCGGCCGCGCCGAAGCTCGGCACCGGCCACGGCCAGCGCGAACACGCGCCGATCGAGACCACCACGTTCGAACGCGCCCGCGAGACGCCGGACGAGGTGGTGGTGATCCACTACGATTCGCGCGCCAACCTGGTCGCGATGGGCGTGATCCGCGAGCCCGCCCCGCTGCCGCGGCCGCGGCCGTTCCCGGGCCAGCCCGAAGTGGGCTACGCGCCGGATCCGCCGCGCGGCTGGTAGGCACGGCCGCGGGCGGGGCCCGCGGCGCGCGCGGCCGGGCGATAATCTCCGCGTCGACAACCGTGGAGACGACATGAATCCGATCGCGCGCGCACTCGCCGCCGGCGCGCTGGCCCTGGCGGCCGGCGCCCTGCAGGCGCAGGACTATCCGGCCAAACCGATCCGCCTCGTGGTGCCGTTCGCCACCGGCGGGGTGACCGACACCACCGCGCGGGTGATCGCCGACCGGCTGTCGCGCCAGGTCGGGCAGCAGGTGATCGTCGAGAACCGCCCCGGCGGCTCGGGCAACCCGGGCACGCAGTACGTGGCGCAGTCGGCGCCCGACGGCTACACCCTGCTCCTGGGCTTCGACGGCACGATGGTGATCAACCCGTTCGTGTTCCCGAAGATCCCGTTCGACACCATGAAGGACTTCCAGCACGTCACCAAGATGGGCGACGCCGGGCTGGTGCTGGTCGCGCATCCGTCGGTGCCGGCGAAGACGTTCGCCGAGCTCGTCGCGTACTCGAAGGCCAACCCGGGCAAGCTCTCCTTCGGCCACTCCGGCACCGGCGGCACCACCCATGTCGCGGGCGAGCTGCTCAAGCAGCGCACCGGGCTCGACATGCAGCACATCCCGTACAAGAGCGGCGGCCAGGCGGTGATCGATGCCATCGGCGGCCAGGTGCCGCTCGCCTATTCGGCCGTCGCCGGCGCGCACGCGCACGTCAAGAGCGGCAAGCTGAAGGCCTACGGGGTCTCGTCGCAGCGGCGCGTGAGCTCGCTGCCGGACGTGCCGACGTTCATCGAGCAGGGCATCGCCGGGTTCGAGGCGGTGTCGTGGGTGGGGATCCACGTGCCGGTGAAGACGCCGCGCCCGATCGTCGACCGCCTGCATCGCGAGATCACCGCGGCGCTCAGGGACCCGGACGTGCGCGCGCGCTTCGAGACGCTCGGGGTGGAGCCGGTCGGCAACACGCCCGAGGAGTTCACCGCCCAGGTGCGCGAGGATCTCGCGCGCTGGAGCAAGGTGATCGAGGCCGCCCGGATCCGGCTGGACTGATCATGGCTGCCGCGGAGGTTCTCGATTTCGCCGACGGCGGGTTCCGCTTCGTCAAGGGCGTGTTTCCCTATTCGGCCGGGGTGGCGCCGCATCCCGGCTTCACCCTGGAGCGCGCGCGCTTCCGTCGCGTGGTGCCGCTGGCCGAGGGATTCGCGGCGATCGCCGCGCACCTGAAGGCGCGCGGCCGGCCGCTGACCGCGCTGGCGGCCTGCGAGTTGCGCTCGCCGGCGCCGTTCACCGACGAGGGCTTCGCCGAGTTCAACCGCGGCTACGTCGCCACGCTGGCCGAGTGGAACCTGTTCCGCGACGGCATCAACCCGGTGGCGCGCAGCAACCTGGCGCCCCTGGTGCGTCCGCCGCGCGAGCCCGGGTTCCACGCGTTCTCCTACACGATGCCCGCGGTGAGCGCGCCGGCGAGCTTCGTCATCGCCGGCAGCGGCGAGGCGCCGGAGGGGCGGTCCAACTACCGCGACCACATCGTCAGGAAGGGCGACACCTCGCCCGCCGGGCTGCTCGAAAAGGCCTGCTGGGTGATCGCCGAGCAGGAGCGGCGCCTGAACGCGCTGGGCTTCGGCTGGGCGGAGGTCACCGCGACCCAGATCTACACCGTGCACGACATCCACCCCTTCGTCGAGAGCGAGCTCGTCGCCTGCGGCGCCGATGCGGGGGGCATCACCTGGCACTACGTGCGCCCGCCGGTGGTGGACCTGGCCTACGAGATGGACTGCCGGGCGGTCGCGACCGAACTCGTGATCTGAACCACGGCCCGCGCGACGCGGGCCGCCACCGAAGGAGGAATCCGTGGCCGGAAAGAAGCAAGCAGCACGGCGCGCCGAGGGGTACACCACGCTGCGCTACGCAGTGGCCGACCGCATCGCCACCATCACGCTCGACCGCCCCGAGCGCCTCAATGCCATCACGACCGCGATGCCGGGCGAGATCCGCGCCGCGGTCGAGGCGGCCAACGCCGACGACCGGGTGCACGTGATCGTGCTGCGCGGCGCCGGCAAGGCGTTCTGCGCCGGCTACGACCTCAAGGAATTCGCCGAGGGCGACCGCACCAACGTCTACACCCAGGCGATGCCCTGGGACCCGACGCTGGACTACAAGGCGATGAAGAAGAACACCGAGGACTTCATGAGCCTGTGGCGCTCCTACAAGCCGACCATCGCGCGCGTGCACGGCTATGCCGCCGCCGGCGGCAGCGACATCGCCACCTGCTGCGACTTCATCGTGATGGAGGACAAGGCGAAGATCGGCTACATGCCGGTGCGCGTGTGGGGCTGCCCGACGCCGGCGATGTGGGTCTATCGCCTGGGCGCGATGCGCGCCAAGCGCATGATGCTGACCGGCGACCTGATCGACGGCAAGACCGCCTACGCCTGGGGCCTGGCGACCGACGTCGCGCCGCTCGCCCGGCTCGACGCCGCCGTCGAGCGCCTCGCCGCGCGCCTGGCCGGCGTGCCGAAGAACCAGCTGATGATGCAGAAGCTGGTGATCAACCAGGCCATCGACGCGATGGGCCTGGAGCAGACGCAGATGTTCGCCACCATCTTCGACGGCATCACCCGCCACACGCCCGAAGGCCTGTGGTTCAAGCGCTATGCCGAGAAGTTCGGCTTCCCGGCGGCCGTGGAATGGCGCGACAGCGGCCGGCCGCTGCCGGAACCGGGGCCGGGCAGCATGGGCGACGCGTTCATGACGCCGCCGGCGGCGGGTGCGCGCTCGCAGTGGTCGCGCGACGTCACCGGCAAGCGCGGCGCGGGCCGCAAGGGCGACAAGTCGGGCAAGGGCGGCAGGAAGAACAAGCACAAGCGCGCGTAGGCCGGGACGAAGGCATGAAGCACGACACCCAGGTGGGGCTGATCCGGCGCATCCTCGCGCACATGGAGACGGGCACCACCGACCGCGGCGCGCCGGCGACCAGTCCGGTGACCCGCTACCTCTCGGAGGAGCGTCTGGCGCGCGAGCGCGAGATGATCCGCGCGCTGCCCGTGATGGTCGGCGCATCGTCACAAGTCGCCCGTCCCGGCGACTGGATCACGCACGACCTGTCCGGGGTGCCGATCCTGGTGGTGCGCGGCGACGACGGCGTGCTGCGCGCCTTCGTCAACGCCTGCCGGCATCGCGGCGCCCGCGTGGTCGACGGTGCCCGCGGCGAGAATCGCCGCAACCTCATCTGCCCCTACCACTCCTGGACCTACGCGCTGGACGGCGGCCTGCGCGGCCTGCCGCACCCGCAGGAGTTCCCCGACCTCGACCGCGCGACCCACGGCCTGGTGCCGCTCAACCTCGCCGAGGCCTGCGGCCTGGTGTGGGTGGTGCCGGCGCCGGGCAGCGAGATCGACATCCTCGCCTGGCTGGGGCCGATGGTCGACGACCTGCGCTCGTTCGGCTTCGAGGATTTCACGGCCTATGCGCCGCGCCGCTTCGAGGCCGCGCACGACTGGAAGCTGGCCGCCGATGCCAACCTCGAGGCCTATCACTTCAAGTACCTGCATCGCGACACCATCGCCGAGCTGTTCCAGGACAACCGCATGGTTGCCGACGCCTTCGGCGACCACTGGCGCATCACCCTGCCGAAGGCGTCGATCGCCGGATTGCGCGCCCTGCCGGAGCCGGCGTGGCGCCTCGCAGAGCACTGCAACATCATCTACTACTTCTTTCCGAACCTGATGTTCCTGTTCATCGGCGACCATGCGACGCTGTTCGCCGCCTGGCCGCGCGGGGTGGGCCGGTCGATCATCGACGGCTTCACCCTGATCCCGGCGGCGCCCGCGACGGAGAAGGCGCGCGATCACTGGGATCGCAACGTGAAGATCTTCTGGGATGCCCTGGGCGAGGACTTCGTCCTCATGGAATCGATGCAGTCGACCCTGGCCTCGGGCGCCAACGCGCACCTGACCTTCGGGGCGTCGGAGTTCTGCTCGGCCGCCTTCGAGGCGGCGGTGGAGCGGCGGATCGGCGTCGCGCACGCTGCGGTCCGGGATCGCCGAAGCTGAAGGTTCGCGGTCCGCCCCGCGTGGCCCTCAGATAGCGAACGCGTTCTGCGCGGGTGTGCGTCCACAGACCGCATCGAGCACCCACACGGTCACCGCCAGCGGCGCGCCTGCTTCTCGCGCATGGGCTTTCGGATTCCCGCCCTGGGGTCCTCGCGCGGCGCGCCGGCAGGAAGGCCTTCGGGGAACAGCGCGGCATGCACTTCGGCAGATGCATGTCGGACGGCCCTCAACCGAACCGCTTCAATCCCTCGACATCGAGCACCCGCACTCCGCCGTACTCGACCTTGAGCAGCCCCGCCTTCTCGAGCACCTGCAGCGCCTGGTTGGCGCGCTGGCGCGACACGCCGGACAGGAGCCCGATCTCCTCCTGCGAGAGCTGCAGCTGGGTGGCGGTGCCGGGGTAGAGCAGCGGATTGAACAGCTGCGCCAGCGCGCGGGCGACGCGGGCGTCGGGCTCGAGCATGCGGTCGTTCTCGACGATGCCGATGAACTGCCCGAGGCGCTCGTTC
>JAEUOS010000062.1 GCA_016790695.1 Burkholderiales bacterium | reverse complement strand
GCCGAAGGGCATCCCGAAGTGCTCGTGATCCAGAAGAAGCCGGGCATCGGCCAGCGCACCAGCACCGACGCCTGGCACCACGACGTGACGGCCCGCATGCATCCGAATGTCGCCGCGGTGCTGCAGGCAGACCAGGTGCCGTTCGGCGCCGACACCATGTGGGCCAGTGCCAGCGCCGCGTACGATCGCCTGCCGTTCGCGGTCAAGCTCATGTTCCTGAACCTCGAGGTGGAGCACGATCTCCTGTATTTCATCGAGCGCCACGACTACACGGGCAACCCGGCCTTCCTCGAGAAGGTGCTCAAGGCGGGAGAGCGCGCCACCCATCCGGCCGTCATCAACCATCCGGTGACGGGCAAGCTGTGCCTGTTCGTCGGCAACGGCTACGTCAAGCGCGTGCACGGCTACAGCACCGACATGAGCGAGGCGATCCTGCAGCTGGCCAACCAGATGCCGCGCACGCCGGAAATTCAGGTGCGCCACCAGTGGCGCAAGGGCGACATCGCGATCTGGGACAATTTCGGCACGACCCACTACGGCGTCTCCGGGGATGTCGGCGACCAGTTGCGGCGCCTGTATCGGGTGGCGGCCTGGTCGCCGAAGGTTCGGCCCGCGCTGGATCGCGCCGCGGCCATGCGCGACCTGCTCGCATCGCAGGCGGCGTGACGCCCGCGATCCGATTTCAGCCGTCGCAATGATCCCCAGGGACGTGGACATGACCGAACCGGCCAGGATCAGGATCGACGGCGCCTGCCTGTGCGGCCACGTTCGCTACGAGGCGCTGATCGACCCGGCGCGCGTCGGCATCTGTCACTGCCGGGACTGCCAGATCAGTTCCGCCACCGCGTTTCGCGTCGGCGCGCCGGTGCCCGTGGACGATTTCAAGCTCCTGAGCGGCAGCCTTCGGGTCTACGTCAAGACCGCCGAGAGCGGCAGCAGGCGCGCCTTGTCGTTCTGTCCCGAGTGCGGCACCTCGATCCACGGCAGCGCGGTGGAGAATGCGACCACCCTGTCGCTGCGCATTGGCACCGCGCGCCAGTTCGCGCAACTGGTGCCGCAGCAGCAGATCTGGTGCCGCTCGGCGCTGCCCTGGCTGGGGGATCTGATCGACACGCCGCGCTACCTGCTGCAGACGCGCGAATCGCGCATTCCGGACTCGCCCTGACCGAGCACCTCGCAACCAGAGCACCGGGTGGCGCCCTGGCGTCGCCCGCACGACCAACCTGGAGGATCAGCCGACATGAACTCGCAAGACATGAAGCCATATGACCATCCGAGCGCCTGGCGCGGTGCCGATCTGCGCAGATCGGACCAATGGCTGCTGCGCCTGAGCGCGGCCGACAACGACGAACTGCAGGCGGCGCTGGCGATCGCCAAGGCGCGCGGCGCGTCGATCCCGAACCTGACCGCCGACGATTTCCCGCTGCCCACCCTCGGAGGCCGGATCGCGGCCATGCTCGACGACCTGGTCGACGGCCGCGGCTTCACCCTGGTGCGGGGCTTCGACATCCATCGCCATCCGATCCAGGACGCGGCGCTCATCTACTGGGGACTCGGTGCCCACATGGGCGTCGGCCGGGCGCAGAACGCGCAGGGCGAGCTGCTCGGCCACGTCACCGACCTCGGCGTCGACTACCACACCGACGCCAAGGTGCGCGGCTACCAGACCCGGCTGCTGCTGCCGTTCCACAACGACACCCTCGACCTGGTGGGGCTGTTGTGCGTGCATCCCGCCAGGCGCGGCGGCCTGTCGCGCATCGTGAGTTCGACCGCGATCCACAACGCGGTGCTGGCGCGGCGCCCCGACCTGCTCGACGTGATGTACCAGCCGTTCCACACCGACCGCCGCGGCGAGGAGCCGCCCGGCAAGCCGCCGTACTACACGGGGGCATTCTTCGAGTGGCAGGACGGGCGGCTGTTCTGCCGCTACAACCGCTCCTACATCGAGTCCGCGCAGCGCTTCGCGCAGCTGCCGCGCCTGAGCGCCCGGCAGGTCGAGGCGCTGGACCTGATGGACAGCCTGTGCAACGACCCGGAGTTCCATCTCGACATGAACCTCGAGCCCGGCGACATGCAGTTCATCTGCAACTACACGACGCTGCACTCGCGCACCGACTACGAGGACTGGCCCGAACGCGAACGCCGGCGCTACCTGCTGCGCCTGTGGCTGGAGACCGGCCGCTTTCCGCGGCGTCCCAGGTCGTTCCTCGAGCGCCAGGACGACATGCTGATTTGGCAGCAGAATCCGCAGCCGCCGGTGTTCGACCTCTCGATGCGCCGCGCCGAACTGGCGCACTGAATCGACCGATCCTCGCCGCCTCACGGAGACCGTTCATCATGCAGGCAACCGCCGCCCCCGGCCGCACCGCAGCGCTCCCCGCATTCCGCGACGAATCGGCGTGGTACGGCCCGGACATGGCGGCGCGCGGCGACTGGCGCCTCGAACTGTCGCACGCCGAACGCGCCGAACTCGACGCCGCGGTGGACGCAGCGCTCGCGCGCGGGGTCGACCTGGTGACGATGACCGAACGCGACTTCCCGCTGCCCATGCTGGGTGCGCGCCTGGCGCGGGTGCGGCGCGACCTGCTGCACGGCCGCGGCTTCGCGCTCCTGCGCGGCTGGCCCGGCGGCGCGCGCAGCATCGAGCAGTCGGCGATGGCGTTTCGCGGCATCGGCGCCCACCTCGGCGAGGCGGTGTCGCAGAACGCCAAGGGCCATGTGCTCGGGCACGTGGCGAACCTCGGGCTCGACTATGCCGACCCGACCACGCGCGGCTACCAGACCACGGCGGAACTGCGGTTCCACACCGACGGTGGCGACATCGTCGGCCTGTTGTGCGTGCGGCCGTCGAAGGCGGGCGGACTGTCACGCATCGCCAGCTCGACCACGCTGTGGAACGAACTCGTGCATCGGCGGCCCGACCTTGCCCGCGTGCTCGCCGAGCCCTTCCACTTCTCGCGCGCGGGCGAGGTCCGGCCCGGCCAGCGGCGCTTCTTCACCTCGCCGATCTTTCAGCCGTGGCAGGGGCGGATGATCACCGTGCTGATCCAGAGCTTCATCCACAAGGCCCAGGCCTTCGCGGAGGTGCCGCGCCTGACCGCGGCGCAGAAGGAGGCGCTCGAAGTCGTCGAGGCCCTCGCCGGCGATGCCTCGATCCGCCTGGACATGGATTTCCGGCCCGGCGACATGCAGTTCCTGTGCAATCACTCGATCGTCCATTCGCGCACGTCCTACGAGGACTGGCCCGAGGTCGAGCGGCGGCGCCATCTGCTGCGCCTGTGGCTGTCGTCCGCGGACGGCCCGGCGCTGCCGCCGGCGATGACCACCGATTTCCAGGGATGCACCGCGAGCGGCCGCCCCGATGGCATCCGCATCCCGGGGGTGCCGCTGGTGGCGCCGCTCGAGCCGGCCTGACGGCCGGCGGCGAGCACCCCGGCACGTTCCGCAACAACCGCACGGAAGCACGACATGTCGACATTCGTCCATCGCCGCAAGGCCCTGACGCACCTTGCCGGCGGCGCGCTCGCCGCGGCGACGCTGGCCCGCCCGCTCGCCGCGCTTGCCCAGACGCCGATTCCCGGGGGCTGGCCGAGCCGCCCGGTGCGCTTCGTCATTCCGTCCGGTCCCGGCGCGCAGACCGACCTGTTCGCGCGCTACGTGGCCGAGCACCTGGCGCGGGCGTTCGGCCAGCCGTTCGTGCCGGAGAACCGGCCCGGCGCGAGCGGCAACATCGGCGCCATGGCGGTGGTCAATGCGCCCGCCGACGGCCATGCGCTGCTGTTCTCGGCGGCGTCGTTCACCATCGTGCCGGCGGCGCTCAATCCCGACCAGCCCTACGACCTGCTGCGCGATCTCGCGCCGATCGCGCAGATCGGCGTCGGCGGGCTGTTCCTGTCGGTCTCGCCCGACCTGCCGGTCCGGAGCGTGCAGGAACTGTTCGACCTCGCGGCCGCCAATCCCGGCAAGTACAGCTACGGCACCACCGGGATCGGCTCGACCGGACACCTGATCATGGCCTCGCTGCTGGCGCAGCGCAACCTGCGCATGACGCACGTCCCCTACAAGTCGTCCGCCGACGTGCTGCGCGACATGGCGGGCGGCATCCTGCAGGTGGGCTGGATCGACACCACGTCCTCGCTGGGGATGGTGCAGGCCGGGAAGGTGCGCGCGCTCGCGCACGGCTCCACCGTGCGGGCGCCGCGGACGCCGGAGGTGCCGCCGCTCAACGACGTCGGCATTCCGTGGCATCTCGACGGCTGGCTTGGCCTGTTCGCCCGCGCCGGCACGGCCGAGCCGATCATCCGGGCGCTGAACGCCGAGGTCAACAAGCTGGTGCAGGGCGAGGATGGGCGAGCGCGCCTGCACGCGATGAACGCGGCGAATCCGCCGCCGACCACCGCCGCGGAATTCGCGCAGAAGATCCGCACCGACCTGCCGCAGTGGCGCAGGATCGCGGTGGAGAACAACATCAAGCCGGCGAGCTGACGCACGCCGCATGGGACGACGCGGCGTCGCGGCACGCGCAACCCTGCGATACTGCGCCGCGACGGCCCGCAGCGGGCGCCGCGGCCCGCGCGCCGCGGCCGCCGACATGCCGCCGATCCGCACCTAGGAGAACAGACCATGAGCGCCGTGCCCGCCACGCGCAATGCGCGCGACGCCGCCCACACGATCCCGCTGGAGGAAATCGACCTGTCCGACGCCGAACTGTATCGCGCGGACACGGTCTGGCCGTACCTCGAACGCCTGCGCCGCGAGGAGCCGGTGCACTACCGCAAGGACGGGACCCACGGCTCGTTCTGGTCGGTGACGAGGTACAAGGACATCATGGCGGTCGACACCAACCACGCGGTGTTCTCCTCCGAGTCGAGCCTGGGCGGCATCACCGTGTTCGATGCGCCGCCGCAGATGCGCCGGCCGAACTTCATCGCGATGGACCCGCCCAGGCACGACGAGCAGCGCAAGGTGGTCTCGCCGATCGTCGCGCCGGCGAACCTGGCGCGGCTCGAGCACGTCATCCGCGAGCGCGCCTGCCGCATCCTCGACGCCCTGCCGCGCGGCGAGACCTTCAACTGGGTCGACCGCGTGTCGATCGAGCTCACCACGCAGATGCTCGCGACGCTGTTCGACTTCCCCTTCGAGGACAGGCGACTGCTCACCTACTGGTCGGACGTCGCCACCACGGTGCCCGACCCGCGCCAGCCCGACGGCTGGGCCAGGCGCGACGCCATCCTCGGCGAATGCCTCGGGTATTTCACGCGCCTGTGGAACGAGCGCGTCAATGCCGAGCCCGGCAACGACCTGATCTCCATGCTCGCGCACGCGCCGGCGACGCGCAACATGAGTCCGCATGAATTCCTCGGCAACCTGGTGCTGCTGATCGTCGGCGGCAACGACACCACGCGCAATTCGATCACCGGCGGCCTGTACTTCATGAACCGGAATCCGGACCAGTACCGGAAGCTGCGCGAGAACCCGGCGCTGATCCCGAGCGCGGTCTCGGAGATCATCCGCTACCAGACGCCGCTCGCGCACATGCGGCGCACGGCGCTGGCCGACGTCGAACTCGGCGGCAAGACCATCCGCAAGGGCGACAAGGTGGTGATGTGGTACATCTCGGGCAACCGCGACGACGAGGTGATCGAGAACCCCGATGCGTTCATCATCGACCGCGCGCGCCCGCGCCAGCACCTGTCGTTCGGCTTC
>JAEUOS010000186.1 GCA_016790695.1 Burkholderiales bacterium | reverse complement strand
CAGCCTTCGCGAGCCCGGGCGGCTCACCTGCCTGGGCGAGGCGGTCGACCTGTCCCTGCTCGACATGCCCGCCTACCTGGTGGCGACGCGCGAGGACCACATCGTCCCCTGGCGGACCGCGTTCGCCTCGACGCAACTGCTCGGCGGCCCGGTCCGCTTCGTCCTCGGGGCGTCCGGCCACATCGCCGGCATCGTCAACCCGCCGGCCAGGCGGCGACGCAGCTTTTGGTCGATGGACGACGACACCCGCCTGCCCGACGCCGCCGACGCCTGGCTGGCCGCGGCCGCGGAGCGGCCGGGCAGCTGGTGGACCGACTGGACCGACTGGATCGCGCCGCACCGCGGGCGCGAGCGCCGCGCGCCGCGCGCCGGCGGCAGCGCCGCGCATCGGCCGCTGGGGCCGGCACCCGGCGAGTATGTCAAAGTGCGCGCCTAGCGGGGCGCGACCTGCTTCAACTGCTGTTCAACACCAACCACCCGAAGGAGAACAATCATGGCCAGAGTCGCATACGTCACCGGCGGCATGGGCGGCATCGGTACCTCGATCTGCCAGCGTCTTCACAAGGACGGCTTCACCGTCATCGCCGGCTGCGGACCGAGCCGCGACTACAACAAGTGGATCGGCGAGCAGAAGGCGCTCGGCTATACCTTCCACGTGTCGGTCGGCAACGTCTCCGACTGGGATTCGACGGTCGACGCGTTCAGGAAGGCCAAGGCCGAGCACGGGCCGATCGACGTCCTGGTCAACAACGCCGGCATCACCCGCGACGGCTCGTTCCGCAAGATGAGCAAGGCCGACTGGGATGCGGTGATGGACACCAACCTCAACTCGCTGTTCAACGTCACCAAGCAGGTCGTCGACGACATGTGCGACCGCGGATTCGGGCGCATCATCAACATTTCCTCGGTCAACGGCCAGAAGGGGCAGTTCGGCCAGACCAACTACTCGACCGCCAAGGCCGGCATCCACGGGTTCACCATGGCGCTGGCGCAGGAACTGGCGAGCAAGAGCGTCACCGTCAACACCGTCTCGCCCGGCTATGTCGGGACCGACATGGTGCGCGCGATCCGGCCCGACGTCCTCGAGAAGATCGTCGCCACCGTCCCGCTGAAGCGCCTCGGCCTGCCGTCGGAGATCGCCTCGATCGTGGCGTGGATCGCCTCGGAGGAGGGCGGCTACGCCACCGGCGCGGACTTCTCCCTCAACGGCGGCCTGCACATGGGCTGAGCGCCGGAAGGCGCGCGGATGCGGCGCTGCCGCATCCGCGGCCGGCATGCGAATGTCATGCCCGTACGGCCCGTGTTTCGTTGTAAGGAACGTGTAGAATCCGCCGTTCGTTTTTTGCGGTGCGGCATCGGTGGCGGCGCGTCCCTGCGCAACGGGCGTGCGCGACCGGCGGCCGCGATCCGCGGGAGGTAGTCACGCCATGGCCGAGATCCGCATCATCAAGAAGTACCCGAACCGCCGCCTGTACGACACCCAGACCAGCACCTACATCACGATCACCGATGTCAAGCAGCTGGTCCTCGAGCAGGAGGACTTCAAGGTCGTCGACGCCAAGACCGGCGAGGATCTGACCCGCGCCATCCTGCTGCAGATCATCCTCGAGGAGGAGGCCGGCGGCAAGCCGATGTTCTCCGCCGCGGTGCTGTCGAACATCATCCGCTTCTACGGGCATGCGATGCAGGGCATGATGGGCATGTACCTGGAGAAGAACGTGCAGGCCTTCCTCGACATCCAGGAACGCATGGCCGAGCAGTCCAAGGCGCTGTTCGCGGCCACGGGCAAGCCGGGCGCGACGCCCGGCGCGGACGCCTGGACCCAGTTCATGAACTTCCAGGGGCCGATGATGCAGGGCATCATGAGCAACTACATCGAGCAGAGCAAGAACATGTTCCTGCAGATGCAGGATCAGTTCCAGAACCAGGCGAAGAACATGTTCGGCAGCTTCCCCTTTCCCGGGGAAGCGCCCAAGAAGTAGCGCGGCGGCCGTGCGCGCATCGGCCCGGGAGCGCCTTCGCGGCGCTCTTGCCGTTTCTGGCGGCATGCCCACATCGTCCAATCCACGGAGGTGCGCGTGAGCAACCCCGACACGCCCGACCGGCCGGCGCCGCGCGTGGGCTTCGTCTCGCTCGGCTGCCCGAAGGCGCTGGTCGATTCCGAGCAGATCCTCACCCGGCTGCGCGCCGAGGGCTACGGCGTCTCGCCCTCGTACGAGGGCGCCGACCTGGTCGTGGTCAACACCTGCGGCTTCATCGACAGCGCCGTGGCCGAGTCGCTCGACGCGATCGGCGAGGCGCTCGCGGAGAACGGCCGGGTCATCGTCACCGGCTGCCTCGGCGCCAAGGGCGACATCGTGCAGAAGACCCATCCGCGGGTGCTCGCGGTGACCGGCCCGCACGCGGCCGCCGAGGTGCTCGACGCGGTCCATGCCCACCTGCCGCGGCCGCACGACCCGTTCACCGACCTGGTGCCGCCGCAGGGCGTGAAGCTGACCCCAGCGCACTACGCGTACCTGAAGATCTCCGAGGGCTGCAACCACCGCTGCACGTTCTGCATCATTCCCTCGATGCGCGGCGACCTCGCCAGCCGCGACATCGGCGAGGTGCTGCGCGAGGCCGACAACCTGGTCGCCGCGGGCGTGCGCGAGCTGCTGGTGATCTCGCAGGACACCTCGGCCTACGGGGTGGACGTCAGGTACCGTACCGGCTTCCACGACGGCCGGCCGGTGAAGACGCGGCTGGCCGACCTGGCCGCGGCGCTCGGCCGCACCGGCGCGTGGGTGCGCCTGCACTACGTGTACCCGTATCCGAGCGTCGACGAGGTCGTCCCGCTGATGGCCGAGGGCCGGATCCTGCCGTACCTCGACGTGCCGTTCCAGCACGCGAACCCGCGCATCCTGAAGCTGATGCAGCGCCCCGCCTCGGGCGAGCGCAATCTGGAGCGCATCGCGGCCTGGCGGCGCGCCTGTCCGGAGATCACGATCCGCTCGACCTTCATCGCCGGCTTTCCCGGCGAGACCGAGGCCGAGTTCCGCGAACTGCTCGAGTTCGTCGAGGCCGCGGAGATCGACCGCGCGGGCTGCTTCGCCTACTCGCCGGTCGAGGGCGCGGCCGCCAATGCCCTGCCGGGCGCGCTGCCGGACGCCGAGCGCGAGGCGCGTCGCGCCGAGTTCATGAAGGTGCAGGAGCGGGTCTCGAAGCGGCGCCTGAAGGCGAGGGTCGGCAAGACCGTCAGGGCGATCATCGACGCGGTCAACCAGGACGGCGCGGTGGCGCGCACGGCAGGCGACGCGCCGGAGATCGACGGCAGCGTCTTCATCGAGTGGCCGGCGCGCCGCGCGGACCAGGCGCGGCTCAGGGTCGGCGAGTTCGTCAACGTGCGCATCACCGGCAGCGACGCGCACGACCTGTGGGGCCGCCTCGCCGCCTGAGCGGCACGCATCGCCATGGCGCGACGCATCGAGATCCCGCCCGGCGAGTACACGGTGACCGCGATCCGCGCCCAGGGCGCCGGCGGCCAGAACGTCAACAAGGTGTCGAACGCGGTGCACCTGCGCTTCGACGTGCAGGCCTCGTCGCTGCCCGAGGACGTCAAGGCGCGCCTGCTCGCCCTGAGCGATCGCCGCATCGGCGCGGACGGCGCGATCGTGATCAAGGCGCAGGGCGAGCGCAGCCTCGAGCGCAACCGCGCGGCCGCGATCGAGCGGCTTGCGGCGCTGGTGACGCGCGTGGCCGTGCCGCCGCGGCCGCGCCGCGCCACCCGGCCGACGCGTGCCGCGCGCGAACGGCGCCTCGAGGCGAAGCAGCGCCGCGGCACGGTCAAGGCGCTGCGCGGGAGGGTGAGCGCGTGAGCGCCCCGGCGCCGGAACACGCGCCGGTCGTCGCCGACACCGTGCGCTGGCTGGAACGCGCGGTCATCGGGCTCAACCTGTGCCCGTTCGCCAAGGCGGTGCACGTGAAGCAGCAGATCCGCTACGTGGTGAGCGACGCGCGCACGCCCGCGGCGCTGCTGGCCGACCTGCGGCGCGAGCTCGAGCGATTGGCCGACGCCGACCCCGAGGCGATCGACACCACGCTCCTGATCCACCCGCACGTGCTGACCGACTTCCTCGACTACAACGACTTCCTCGACGACGTCGATGCGGCCGTGGAGGACCTCGAACTCGACGGCACGCTGCAGGTGGCAAGCTTCCATCCCGACTACCGGTTCGAGGGCACGGCGCCCGACGACATCACGAACCACACCAACCGCTCGCCCTACCCGACGCTTCACCTGCTGCGCGAGGAGAGCGTCGCGCGTGCCGTGGAGGCGTTTCCGGAGGCCGAGCGCATCTACGAGACCAACATGGAGACCCTGCGGCGGCTGGGCCTCGCGGGCTGGCGCGCGCTCTTCGCGACAGGCAACGCGCCGGGGTCGCCGGCGTAGCGCGACGAAGCGACGCGAACGCCGGACCGGGCGCATCGGTGACGAAAGGGGGGCAAATGACCATTCGGGGCGCGGAAAAAGCGATGCAGCTGGCGTCGATTCCCGGCATCTGGCTTGCCTTCGTTTCGGTCTGGCTGGCAACGCCCGTCCACGTCGCCATGCATCAGGAACAGCGGGCCGGATGCAGCACGTTCTCTTCCCTGTGGTTCGCCATCGGGGGAAGCGGCGCTGCCTTCCTCGTACCCGCGGCGCTGACCGCGGCGCTGGCCTGGTTGATGATGACCCGAAACCCCCACGCCACCCTGGCCGCCGGGGGGACGCTGTGCGTCGGTCTGCTCTATTCGACCGGGGCGAGCCTCGCCGCCATCCTGCCGATGTATTCGCTATGCCGCGGCGTCGTCTAGATGCGGGCGCGGGCACGGCCCGCACGCCGAGCGGCGTGCCTGCTCAGCGCAGCGCGTAGAACGCCATTGCCGGACTGCGGATCGGCAGCGGCAGGAACTCGCCGAAGCCCGCCTCGGTCGCCAGCGCCCGGGCCCGTGCCGGCCCCCAGCAGGCCCCGAGGCCGGGACCGCCCTGCGCCAGGGATTGCGGCACGCAGTGCAGGCAGCTGATCGCATAGAGCATGCGGCCGAACGGGTTGCCGAGGTTGTCCTCGAGTCGGTCGCCCATGCGCGGCTCGACCATCAGGTAGGTGCCGCCGGCCGCGAGCGCGCCGCGAATCGCGCGCAGCACGCCGACCGGGTCGGGCAGGTCGTGGATGACGTCGAAGGTGCAGATGAAGTCGTACGGACCCGCCGCCGCCAGCGCGTCCGCGCTGCCTTCGATGAAGCGGACGCGTCCGGCGACGCCGGCGGCCTCGGCATAGCCGCGCGCGATCGCGATCGAACGCGCATCGAGGTCGAGGCCGTCGATGCGCGCCTGCGGGAACGCGCGCGCCAGCGCGATCGGCACCACGCCGGTGCCGCAGCCGACATCGATGGCGCGCCCGCCCGACGCCAGCGCCGCGACCACCGCGGGCATGGTCGGCAGCCACGTGCGCGCCAGGCGGTTCTCGTAGACGCTCCGGTTCATCGCCTCGAGCGCGACCGGCAGGCCGGCTCCGAACTCGGCGAAGGGGATGCCGTCGCCGCGCCGGAACGCCTCGCCCAGCCGCGGCGCCATCGCCATCAGTCCCGGCAGGCCGGTGAAGAGACCGCCGAGGTAGGTCTCGGACGCCGGGTCGGTGAGGAAGGCCGCGTGCTCGTCGGGCAGGGTGAAGGTGTCGGCGGCGGCGTCGTGCTCGACGTAGCCGGCGCAGGCCATCGCGCCGAGCCACTCCTCGGCGTAGCGTGCATGGATGCCGCAACGACTTGCGAGCGCCGCCGCGGTCAGGGGGCCGGCGCCGGCCATCGCCCGGAACAGGCCGGCGTTGTCGCCGGCGATGACCAGCGCCGCCGCCAGCGCGGTGCCGACGTCGCCCACCACCTTCTGCATGAACTGCTGGCTCTTCTGCCTGTCCATCGCGCTGCCTTTCTCGCGGCAAGGCGCCGCCGCTAGTCGTGAAGAATGCGCACGTAGCGGCCGCCGAACGCGGCGCCGCAGGCGCCGCTGGCTTCCAGGTGGGCCGCGTCGCCGGTGAAGCGTATCTCGAATCCGCAGTCCGGCGCGAGCGGGGCGCCCGTGCCCGGCGACAGCGGCGCGAGCCGCAGCGCTTGATCGGCCGCGGCGGCGCCGCGCACATGTGCCTGCCACGCGACCGGCGCCGGCAGCGTGACGAGGCCGCGCAGCCCGGCTGCGCCGGCCTCGCGCAGGTCGAGCTCGACCTCGAGCCGCGCGCCCGAGTCGACCGGGCCGTAGCGCCGGTAGCGCCCCTCGGCACCGAGCAGCGGGTGATTGAGCCAGTCGAGATGGCTGCGGTAGTCGTGCAGCAGGGCCTCGACCGTCATCTCGTAGAGACCGCGCGCGCGCCGCCACAGCAGATGACGCTCGCGCACATGCAGCGTCGCGAGCGGGGCGAGCGTGCGCAGGCGCTCGCCGTAGGTGTCCCACACGATCCGGTCGACGCGCGCGAGCTCGGCGTCCGAACAGATGGTGCGGTTGAGCTTGCTCCTCGCGCGCGCGCAATCGAAGCTCGCCGCACGGGACGGCAGCGGCAGCGCGAGGAGCGCGGCCACGGCCGCTCGTCGCGCCGCCCTCATCCGCGCAGCAGCGCCGCGATGCGCGCGCGATTGGGGCGGTGGACGATGCCGCGCTCGGTGATCAGCGCGCTGACCAGGCGCGCCGGGGTGACGTCGAAGGCCGGATGCGCGACCGCCACGCCGTCGGGCGCCCAGTGCACGCCCGCGTGGCCGGTGACCTCCGCGGCCGTGCGTTCCTCGATGGGGATCGCCGCACCGGTCGCGGTCGCCGGGTCGATGGTCGAGAGCGGGCCGGCGACGTAGAACGGCACCCGGTGCGCGCGCGCCACGAGCGCCAGCGCGTAGGTGCCGATCTTGTTGGCGACGTCGCCATTGGCGGCGACCCGGTCGCAGCCGACGATGACCGCGTCGACCTGGCCCTGCTGCATGAAGTGCGCGGCCATGCTGTCGGTGATCAGGGTGCAGGGAATGCCCTCGCGCAGCAATTCCCACGCGGTCAGGCGCGCGCCCTGCAGGAACGGGCGCGTCTCGTCGACCCACACGCGGGCGATGCGCCGGCGTGCGGCCCGCACCACGCCCAGCGCGGTGCCGTAGCCGGCCGTGGCCAGCGCGCCGGCGTTGCAGTGGGTGAGGACGCGCGCGCCGTCGCCGATCAGGGTCGCGCCGTGGCGGCCGATCGCGCGGTTGACCGCCACGTCCTCGCGGATCAGGCGCGCGGCCAGCGCCGCGAGCGCCGCCGCCAGCGCGCCGGCGTCGCCGCGATGGGTCGTGGCGACGCGCATGCAGCGTGCCAGCGCCCAGGAGAGATTGACCGCGGTCGGGCGGCTGGCGGCGAGCACGGCGGCGCCGCGCGCCAGGCGGTCCTGCAGGCGTTCGCGCGGCAGGTCGCGCCAGCGCGCCGCTTCGAGCGCCATGCCGCAGGCGGCCGTGACGCCGATCGCCGGCGCGCCGCGCACCACCATGGCGGCGATGGCGCGGGCGACGCCGGCGGCGCCCGCACGCGCGTCGTAGCGGCGATAGCGAATCCGCCGCGGCAGCACGCGCTGGTCGATCAGCTCGAGCAGCGGCGCCGGCCCGCCGTGCCAGCGCAGCGTGTCCACCGCGCTCATGCCGCCGCCGCGGCCAGACGCGCCGCGCTCGCGATGGCAGCCGGACTGGCGCCGCCGTAGTCGAGCTCGGCCAGGCGCAGCCAGGCGTCACCGGCGCCGCGATAGCCGCCGAGCGCGCTGGCGCGCGCCATCACGACGGCGTCGTGGGCGAACACCGTCGCAGCCCGCGCCGCGCTCGGCATGTCGCTGCCGAGGCCGAGGACACCGAGGTCCGGATCGAGTATCACGCGCGGCGCGCCGGTGCCGGTCGCGCCGGGTCCGAGGTAGGCGCGGTAGGCCGCCGCGTACGCGGCGCAATCGCGTCCGACCTGCGGCATGCGGCCGGTGAACAGCGCGTGACCCGGCGTGGCCGGGCCTTCGGCGGTGATCCCGGCGACATCGGGGCGCGCGGCGAACGCGCGCAGGAAGCGGCTGCTGCGCACGGCCGCGCGGAGTGGCTGCCCGGCGATCGCGCCGGCCTGCGCGCGCAGCGCCTCGACCAGCGCGCACCCGGATGCGGTGAGCGCGGTGTCGGCGAGATCGCTCGCGGGCGGGCGCCGCGCGCCGCGGCGGTCGAGATAGGCATCGGCGCGCGCGCACAGCGCGCGGGTTGCGGCGCAGGCGTCGGCAGCCGATTCGCCCCAGGTCACCAGTCCGTGGTGCATCAGCACCATGCCGCGCGGCGCCGCGTCCGCGGCCGCCAGCCAGGCGGCGCGGCAGGCGGCGGCAAGGTCCGCGCCCGAGTGCCGGTACGGGACGACGAGGACCTGCGCGCCGAGCGCGGCGGCGACGTGGGCCGCGCCGTCGACGGTGTTGCACAGCGCGAGCACCGGCGCGGCGTGGGTGTGGACGACATGCGGGTGCGGGAGCATCGCGTGGAGCAGGGTCTCGATCGATGGCGGCGGCGCGTCGACCGCGCACGCGCAGTCCCGCAGGCGCTCGCGCATGCGCCGGTTGTCCAGGTCCGGAACGTCGAGCAGGGCGCGCACGGCCGCGAGGTCGAGCGGCGCGTAGTCGCCTTCCCCGGCGGCGGCGAGGTCGGTGCCGCTGCCCTTGACCCAGAGCACGGTGCAGCCCGGCGCCGCCACCTTGACCGACGTGTTGCCGCCGCCGAAGAGCGCGAGTTCGGGGTCGGCGCCGATCAGGCGCGCCGCCGCGACGCACGCGGCGAGTGCGGCGGGCCGGGACGCGGGGCCGGGGGGGCGGGGATCGCTCATGGCGGGGCAGGGGGCCAATTATAATTTCGCCATGTCGGCGCCTCCGCTACCCGCCGGGTTTCGCCTCCAGGAAGGGCCGTGGGAGCGGCTCGCGCCGGGCGCGCGTGCCGTGCGCCAGACGGTGTTCGTCGACGAGCAGGCGATCGCGCCCGCCCTCGAATGGGACGACCGCGACGCGATCGCGACCCACGTGCTGGTCACCGGCGCCGATGGCGCTCCCTGCGCGACGGGCCGGCTCTATGCCGAGGCGGCGCCGCGCGTGGCGCGCATCGGCCGGCTCGCGGTGTGCAGGCCCTGGCGCGGCATCGGTCTCGGCGCCGCGGTGCTCGCGCACCTGGTCGAACGGGCGCGACGCGATGGCCATGCCGAGGCGGTGCTGCATGCCCAGAGCCACGCACGCGGCTTCTATGCCGGCCGCGGCTTCGCCGTCGAGGGCGCCGAGTTCATCGAGGACGGCATCGCCCATCTGCGCATGCGCAAGGCACTGGCCGGATGCCGATAACCGACCCGTGGTTCTACGCGGTGGCGGTGCCCGCGGTGCTGCTGCAGGGCATCGCCAAGGGCGGCTTCGCCGGCACGCTGTCGGGGGTGTCGGTGCCGCTGCTGGCGCTGGCGATCTCGCCGGTGCAGGCGGCCGCGATCATGCTGCCGATCCTGGTCGCGATGGACCTGTTCGGGCTGTCCCAGTTCTGGCGCGTGTTCGACCGGCGCCTGCTCGCCTCGATGCTGCCCGGCGCGGTGATCGGCACGCTGCTGGGCTGGGCCGCGTTCCGCGTCCTCGACGACAACTGGGTGCGCGTCGCGGTGGGCGCGATCGCCATGGGCTTTCCGCTCTCGCGCCTGGTGATGCCGGCGCCGAGCGGCCCGGGCTCCGCCGTCTCCACCCTGCGCGGCAGCTTCTGGACCGCCTGCGGCGGCGTCACCAGCTTCATCGCCCATGCCGGCAGCCCGCCGGTGATGGTCTACCTCCTGCCGATGCGCCTGGACCGGCGCGTCGTCACGGCCACCGTCGCGGTGCTGTTCGCCGGCATGAACCTGATGAAGCTGCCGCCCTATGCGCTGCTCGGCCAGTTGAACTTCACCAACCTGGGCAGCGCGCTGGTGCTGATGCCGCTGGCGCCGCTGGGCGTGCTCGTCGGCATCCGCCTGCAGCGGCGCATCAGCGACGCGCA
Organism: Burkholderiales bacterium; assembly: GCA_016790695.1. Classification (GTDB taxonomy): domain Bacteria; phylum Pseudomonadota; class Gammaproteobacteria; order Burkholderiales; family JAEUOS01; genus JAEUOS01. The sequence continues at coordinate 15,045 of JAEUOS010000186.1, read as the reverse complement.
GTTCTACGTGATCGGCCAGGCCTTCCTGTTCGCGACGGGCGCCAAGCTCATGTGGGACGGCCTGCGCGGGCTCGGTGTGTGGTGAGCCGCGTTGCGCCATTGGGACCCGGTCGGCGCCGTAGAATGGCGCGGCCCGCAGTGCCGCTCGGCCCGGGGGCGACCGAACCACCGTCCGCATGACCTCCACCGCATTGCACGGCGCGCGCCGCGACATCTCGATCATGGGCCTGATCGGGCTCGCGCACGGGCTGTCGCACTTCCTGCAGCTGGCGCTGCCTTCGATGTTCCTCGCCATTCGCGCCGACCTCGGCGTGTCGTTCGCCGCGCTCGGGATGGCCACCACGGTCTTCTACGTCGTCTCCGGGCTGTGCCAGACCGCCGCAGGCTTCGCGGTCGACCGCTTCGGCGCGCCGCGCATCCTGATCGCCGGGCTGGGGCTGTTCGCGCTGGGCGTGGGGGCGATGGGGCTCGCGCCCAGCTTCGGCGTGATCGTCGCCTGCGCGATCGTCGCCGGCATCGGCAACAGCGTGTTCCATCCGGCCGATTTCGGCATCCTCAACGCCAGCATCACCCCCAAGCGCCTCGGTCCGGCGTTCAGCGTGCACGGCATCTCCGGCAACATCGGCTGGGCGCTGGCACCGTCGGCGATGGCGGCGTTCGCGCTGTGGTTCGGCGGCTGGCGCGGCGCGCTGCTGGCCGCCGCCGGGGTCGCCTTCGCCGCGCTGGCGCTGGTGGTGGCGCGGCGCGACCTGTTCGCCGCCCCGCCGGTTGCCGCGGGCGGGCGCGCCGGGCCGGCCCCGGGTTCGCCGGCGGTGCTGCTGTCGATGCCGATCCAGATGTGCTTCCTGTTCTTCCTGCTGCTTGCCGCGGGCCTGATCGGCGTGCAGAACTTCGGCATCCCCACCCTCAACCAGATTCATCGCTTCTCGCCGGAAGCCGCGGCCGTCGCGCTGACCACGTTCCTCCTGGCCAGCGGCGCCGGCGTGCTGTGCGGCGGCATCGTGGCCGCGCGGGCGACCCGCCACGAGCATGTCGCCGCCGCCGGCATGGCGGCTGCCGCCGGCTTCGTGGCGCTGGTGGCGCTGGCCGGGCTGCCGGCCTGGGCAGTGCTCGCGTGCCTGGCCGCGGCGGGGTTTGCCACCGGGCTCACCAACCCGTCGCGCGACATGATCGTTCGTGCCGCCGCGCCGCCCGGCAGCACGGGCAAGGTCTATGGCTTCGTCTACTCCGGACTCGACGCCGGGTCGGCGCTCGCGCCGATCCTGTTCGGCATGCTGCTCGACCGGGGCGCGGCCGCCGGCGTGGTGTTCGCCATTGCCGTCCTGTGGCTGGTCTCGATCGCCACCATCTACCTGATGGCGCACGCGTCGCGGCGGCGCGGCTAGCCGGCGGCCGGCCGCCACCCTCCCGCGCGGTTGGCGGATATCATAGAAAAAAATACATGCTAACGGCTCCTCCGGAGGCAGGCTCATGAAGGTGACGTTTCACCAGCTCGAAGTCTTCGAATGCGTCGCCCGGCGCCTGTCGTTCACGCGCGCCGCCGAGGAACTCTCGCTGTCGCAGCCCACGGTCTCGGCGCAGATGCGCCAGCTCGCCGACGAGGTCGGCATGCCGCTGTTCGATCATGTCGGCAAGACCATCGCGCTGACCGATGCCGGCCGCGAGCTGCTCGCCGCCTCCCGCGGGGTGTTCGACACCTGGTCGCGGTTCGAGATGGCGATCGCCGACATGCAGGGACTGAAGCGCGGCCTGCTGCGCCTGGCCTGCGTGACCACAGCGAAGTACTTCGTGCCGTCGCTGCTCGGCCCGTTCTGCCAGAGCTACCCCGAGGTCGAGGTGCGGCTCGAGATCGCCAATCGCGAGAGCCTGGTCGAGCGCATGCGCGCCAACCTCGACGACCTGTACATCATGATGCTGCCACCGGTCGACCTGGACATCGAGGTGACGCCGTTTCGCGACAACCCGATCGTCGTCGTCGCCCCGGCAGCTCATCCGCTTGCCGGCAAGACGGGGGTCCCGCTCAAGCGCCTCGCCGCCGAGCGATTCATCCTGCGCGAAGCGGGGTCGGGCACGCGCCAGCGCGTCGAGGCGTTCTGGCACGAGGCCGGTTTCGTGCCGCGGGTGCGCATGGAACTCGGCAGCAACGAGGCGATCAAGCATGCGGTGGCGGCCGGATTGGGGATCTCGATCCTGTCGCACCATGCGCTCGACGTCGACCCGGCGGTCGCCGGACTGGCGGTCCTCGATGTCGAGGGCTTTCCGCTGGACGACGACTGGTATTTCGTTCACCTGCGCGGGCGCCGCCTGTCGGTGGTGGCACGCGCCTTCCACGATCACGTGATCGCCGAAATGGCGCGCCTGCGGCAGCTGCCGCCGGGCCTGCCGCAGGCCCGCGCCGGCAGCCCGGCCCGGGCGGGCGGCACCGGCCGGACGCGACCGGCGACGGAGCCGCTCAAATATATTTAGAAAACTCTATTGACATCGAAAAAATTGGTGGATAGTATGCTTCCCATAGCACCACACCCTACCGGCAGCGGTTTCCGGCGGGGTGTCAAGGGGAGTAGCACCCGCGCGTGACGGAGGTGGTTCGCGCGGCAGGCAGTCCGTCACCACGAACGCCGTCAGGCGTTTCCGGATTGCCCGGCAGGCCGGCCTGGCCTGTGAGCGAGACCTTGGCGACCGGCAGGTCGACAAGGGGTTCGCGTCCTCCCTTCGAGACTTTCCTTTCAGGTCGCGGGTCCCGCCAAATCGCGGACGCGAATAGGGAAGTCCATGGAAATTTTCTCGATGCAGTTCCTCTGGGCCCTGGGGGCGATCATCCTGATCGACCTGGTCCTGGCCGGCGACAATGCCATCGTCATCGCGCTGGCCGCGCGCAACCTGCCCAAGCACCTGCAGAAGAAGGCCATCGTCTGGGGAACCGCGGGCGCCATTGCGGTCCGTTCGGCGATGACGGTCGTCGTGGTCTGGCTGCTCAAGATCCCCGGCCTGCTGCTTCTGGGCGGCGCGCTCCTGGTCTGGATCGCGATCAAGCTGCTCAAGCCTGCCGATGGCGGCGACGGTGACGGGCACCAGGGCGCGACCAGCTTCTGGGGGGCGATGAAGACCATCGTCATCGCCGATGCGGTGATGGGGCTCGACAACGTCCTCGCCGTCGCCGGCGCGGCGCACGGCAGCTTCCTCCTGGTCGTGCTGGGTCTGCTGATCAGCATCCCGATCGTGGTCTGGGGCAGTACGCTGATCCTCAAGTGGGTCGAGCGGTTTCCCGTCATCATGTACGCCGGCGCCGGCGTGCTCGCCTGGACGGCGGTCAAGATGATGCTGGGCGAGCCGCTGGTCAAGGAGTTCGTCGAGCCGTTCCGGGCTCATGCGTGGGTCGCCTATGTCCTCGTCGTCGGCGGGGTCATCGGCATCGGTTACATCCTCAACAGAAACGCTGAAAGGAGCAAGGCCATGAGTTCTCTCGCCATCAACGACGCATCCGTTGCCGCCAGCACCGCCCGCGCCACCACCGGCGAGGCGGCTCCCGCCGCCGCCGGCGGCATCCTGTTGCCCGTCAACGGCCGCCCCGAGTCGCGCGCCGCCGCCAAGCACCTGGCCGGCACGCTGTCGGGAGTCGCCGGTGCTCACGTGCACCTGCTGCATGTCACGCCGTTCATGCACAAGCACATCACGCGCTTCCTCTCGAGCGAGGCCAAGCGCAAGTTCCGCGAGGATCGCGCGGCAGCGGCGGTCGAACCCGAGCGCCGCCTGCTCGAGATGGCCGGGGTCTCGACGAGCGTCCACACCATGACGGCGCTCGACATCGCCGGCGCGATCGTGGAGACCGCGCTGCGCGAGAAGTGCGCGCGGATCGTCATGGGTGCGACGCGCAAGAGCCCGCTGGTGCGCATGGCCACCAATTCGGTGACCGGGCGCGTCCTGGCGGAGAGCCGGGTGCCGGTGGAGATCGTGTCCGGGCGCGAGGCATCGGTGTGGCAGCGCGTCGGCGTGCCGGCCGGCATCGGCCTGGCGATGGCGGCCCTGCTGATCGAGCTCGACTGATTCCGCGCGCTCCGCAGTTCCTTCCCGCAGTACCCCTCCCTCCCCGACCGCGGTTGCTCGCGGCCGTCCGGCAGCGCCGGGCGGAACGGGGAGGGTTTGTCTTTGTGCGCACCAAGCGGCTAGGGCAAGCCCGGGGCGGGTCGTCACGGGGGTGCGGGAACTTGAAACACTGGCGATTGTCCATAGATATAAATCTATGTTGATCATGATGAAAACAATCTGTTGCGCCTCCCGCATGGTGGCGCCGGGAAGGGCGCTGGCCGTCGCGGTCGCGTTGCTCTGGGCTGCCGGCGCGCCGGCGCAGCCGGCAGCGGCCGCACCGGCCGTGGCGGTGCCGACGCACAGCCTCGAGGACCTGCTGGCGCTGGCACGCCGGGACAATCTCGCGCTGGCGGCGGCGCGCGCGCAGGCGCTGGCCGCGCGTGCCGGGGTCACCACCGCACGTGCCCATCCGAATCCCGAATTCGAGGTGCTGGGCGGGTCGCTGCGCGCGCGCGTGCCGGGCGTCACGGGCGGCGGCACCACTTCGCTGGTGTTCTCGCAGCGCATCGAGAATCCCCGCCTGCGCGAGTCGCGCCGCGAGGCCGCCACCGCCGGGGCGCAGTCGGCGGAGATCGGCGTCTGGGTCGTCGAGAACGACCTGATGGCGCTGGTCAAGACGCGCTTCTTCGAGACGCTGCGCCGCGAGGAGGAACTCGACGCGGCGCGCGAGGACCTCGCGCTCACCGAGCAGATCCGCGACCGCATCCGCGTCCGCACCCGCACCGGCGAGGCGGCGCGCTTCGACCTGATCCGCGCCGAGAACGAGGTGGCGATCGCCGCCAAGCAGGTCGAGATGGGCATCGCCCGCGTCGCCGAGTCGCGCGCGCTGCTGCGGCAGGCGGTCGGCAGCAGCCTGCCCGAGCGCTTCGCGCTGTCCGGGGACTTCTATCGCAAGACGCCGCAGGCCGACTACGGGGCGCTGCGCGACGCGGTGCTGGCGGCCAATCCGGAGTTGAAGCGCGCGCTTGCCGATCTGGCGCGCGCGCAGAAGCAGGTCGAGGTCGAGACGGCCCAGGTGCTGCCCGCCGTGACGGTCCGCATCGCGCAGGACAACGAGCCCGAGGTGCGCGGCACCCGCGCCGGCGTCGCGCTCGCGGTGCCGCTGTGGGACCGCCGGCGCGGCCCGATCGACGAGGCGCGGGCGCTGGCGATCCGCAGCCGCACCGAATCCGACCTGCGGCGCCACCTGCTGGCGCAGGCGTTCGAGGCCGGCTGGCAGCAGTACCAGGCGTCGCTCAAGGCGGTGCAGGCGCTCGAGGGCGGGATCCTGCAGCAGGCGCGCACCGTGGTCGACATCGCGGAGGCCGCCTATCGATTCGGCGAGCGCGGCATCCTCGAGTATCTCGATGCGAGACGCCAGTTTCGCGTGGTGCGCGCCGACCTGATTGCGACGCGCTTCGAACTCCATGCTGCGAAGGCCGAGCTCGAGCGCCTGGCCGCGAGCGACATCAAGGGTGAATAAGGCATGAGACGCGGTATGGAATACCATCGGTTTGTCCTGGCGGCGCTGGTCCTGGCGCTGGCGGCCTGCGGCGAGGGCCAGGCGCCGCCAGCAGCGCCGACGAAAGCGACGGCGCCCGGGGCCACGCCGGCCAAAGCCGCGGACCCGGCGCAGGTCGCGCTGTCCGGCGACCTCGCCGCCCTGGTCAAGCTCGGGCCGCTGCCGCTCATGGACGTCGCCGAGACACTGCGCATCGCCGGCCGGCTCGAGGTCAACGGCTACAAGACCGCGCGCATCGGCGCGCCGGTCACCGGTCGCATCGGCGATATTCGCGCGGTGACCGGGCAGGAGGTGCGCCAGGGCGAGACGCTCGCTGACATCAGCAGCCAGGAGGTGACCACGGCGCAGCTCGCGTTCCTGAAGGCGCATTCGGCCGAGCAGCTCAATTCGCGCGCGGTCGAGCGCGCCGAACTCCTGCTCTCCGCCGACGTGATCGGCTCGGCCGAACTGCAGCGGCGACAGAACGAGCTGTCGGTCGCGCGCGCCGAGAAGCGCGCGGCCGCGGATCAACTGCGCGTGCTTGGCCTGTCCGGCAAGGCGGTCGAGCAGCTCGAGGCGACCGGCAGGCTCGCCACGGCGGCGCCGATCACGGCCACCCAGGCGGGTACCGTGATCGAGCGCAAGATCGCCGTCGGCCAGGTGGTGCAGCCGTCGGACTCGCTGTTCGTCGTCTCCGACCTGCGGTCGGTATGGGCGATCGCCGAGGTGCCGGAGCAGGACGCCGACGCCGTCAGCCGCGGCCAGCGCGTCGAGATCGAGGTGCCCGCGCTCGGCAACGAGACGCGGGTCGGGAAGATCGTCTTTGTCGCCGACGTGGTCAATCCCGAGACGCGCACCGTGCGTGTCGGCGTCGATCTCGACAATCCGGGCAAGACCTTGAAGCCGGCCATGCTGATCACCATGCTCATCGAACGCAAGGTGGCCAACCGCACGGTGGTGCCGGCCGCGGCGGTGGTGCGGGAGAACGATCTCGATCACCTGTTCCTGCAGACCGCGCCCGGCGTGGTCCGATTGACCCGCGCTCGGCTCGGCCCGGAGAAGAGCGGCATGCGCGCGGTGCTCGAAGCGCTGCCGGCACATCAGGCCGTGGTGCTCGACGGCGCCTTCCATCTGAACAACGAGCGACTCAAGCGCGCACTCGAGAAGGGCGCGGCACTGCGTGCCGGGCAGGCGGACGCCTCATGATCGAGGGCCTGATTCGATGGTCGCTGCGCCAGCGCATCCTGGTCGCCGTGCTGGCGATCGCCCTGCTGGCGGCAGGGGGCATGGCCGCGAAGCGCCTGTCGGTGGACGCATTTCCGGACGTCACCAACATCCAGGTGCAGGTGGCCACCGAGGCGCCGGGGCGCCCGCCCACCGAGGTCGAGCGCTTCGTCACCGTGCCGATCGAGATCGCGATGACCGGGTTGCCGGGCCTGACCGAGATGCGCTCGCTCAACCGCAACGGCATATCGATCGTCACGCTCGTCTTCACCGACAAGACCGACGTGTACTTCGCGCGCAACCTGGTTCTGGAGCGGCTGATCGAGGTGCGCGGCAGCCTGCCGCCTGACGTCACGCCGGTGCTGGGGCCCGTGTCGACCGGCCTGGGCGAGGTCTTCCAGTACACCATCGAGCATCCGGACGACCGCGCGCCGGACGGCACGTTGAAGCGGCTGTCGGTGGCTGAGTTGACCGAGCGTCGGACCGTGCAGGACTGGGTCGCGCGGCCCCTCCTGCGCAGCGTCGCCGGCGTGGCCGAGATCAATTCGCAGGGCGGCTACAGCAAGCAGTACCAGGTGCTGGTCAATCCCGACCGCGTGCGCTACTACGGCCTGACCGTGAAGGACGTCTACAGCGCGGTGGCGCGCAACAACGCCAACAGTTCCGGCGGCGTCCTCCCGTCGCACGCGGAGCAGTATCTGATCCGGGGCACGGGCCTGATCGCATCCCTCGACGACATTCGCAACATCATGCTCAAGGAGGTGCGCGGCACGCCGGTGTATGTGAAGGATGTCGCCGAAGTGCGCTTCGGCACCGAGGTGCGGCAGGGTGCGCTGATCAAGAATGGCGACACCGAGGCTGCCGGCGGCATCGTGCAGATGATCCGCGGCGGCAATGCGCGCGAGGTGGTGACGCGCATCAAGGCCAAGGTCGACGAGATCAACGCCAGGCAGATGCTCCCGGGCGGCCTGCAGATCGTGCCGTTCTACGACCGCACCGACCTGGTCAACGCGGCCATGGCGACGGTGGGTCGGGTCCTGGCCGAAGGCGTGATCCTGGTCGTCATCATCCTGCTGATCTTCCTGGGCGACCTGCGCTCGTCGATCATCGTCGTGGCGACCCTGGTGCTCACCCCGCTCATCACCTTCATGGTGATGAACCGGATCGGCTTGTCGGCCAACCTGATGTCGCTGGGCGGCCTGGCGATCGCCATCGGCCTGATGGTCGACGGCGCGGTGGTGGTCGTGGAGAACGCCTTCGCGCGGCTGGGCGACCCGGCCAATGCGGGCGAGCCCCGCGCGCGCGTGATCCTCAAGGCGGCCGCCGAGGTGGGCAAGCCGGTCCTCTACGGCGTCGGCATCATCATCCTGGTGTTCCTGCCGCTCCTGTCGCTCGAGGGCATGGAAGGCAAGATGTTCGCGCCGCTGGCGCTCACCATCGCCATCGCGCTGGCGGTCTCGCTGGCGCTCTCGTTCACCCTGACGCCGGTGCTGTGTTCGTACCTGCTCAAGGGCGGCGCCGAGCACGACACCTGGCTGCTCGCGAAGCTCAAGCGACCCTACTTGAGAATGCTGGACTTCTGCGTGCGCAATCCGAAGAAGGTGGTGGTGGCGTCGCTGGCGGCGCTGCTCGGCAGCCTGGGCCTGGTGCCGTTCCTCGGTACCGCCTTCATCCCGACCATGCAGGAAGGGGCCGTCACGCCGGTGATCGTGCGCGTGCCCAAGATCTCCCTGGACGAGTCGATCAAGATGGAGACGGCGGCGATGAAGTCCATCATGCAGGTTCCGGAGGTCAAGTTCGTCGTTTCGCGTCTGGGGCGCGGCGAATCGGCGGCCGACCCGGGCCAGCCGCATGAATCGGATCCGATCGTGACCTTGAAGCCGAAGAAGGAGTGGCGCCCCGGCCTGGTCCAGGACGACATCGCCAACGAGATCCGCGAGAAGCTCAAGAGCCTCCCGGGCGTCGAGCTCGCGATCAGCCAGCCGATTGCCGCGCGCGTCGACGAAATGGTTTCCGGCGTGCGTTCGCAAGTGGCGATCAAGCTCTTCGGCGACGATCTCGACAAGCTGAAGGAGACGGGCGAGGCGATCGCGCGCGTGCTGACATCCATCCGCGGCTCGACCGACCTGCGGGTCGAGCGCGTGTCCGGCCAGGAATACCTCACGGTCAAGATCGATCGCGCGGCGATCGCCCGCTTCGGCATCAATGTCGAGGACGTCAATGACGTGATCGAGATCGCGGTCAAGGGCCGTGACGCCACCCTCGTCTATGAAGGCGAGCGCCGCTATCTTGCGGTGGTGCGCTTTCCGGAGGCATATCGCAACAACATCGAGTCGATTTCCGAGATCCTCCTGACCTCGCCGTCGGGTGCGGTGGTGCCGCTGAAGGACCTGGCCTCGATCACGCTGGCGGACGGGCCGGCGCAGGTGTCGCGCGAGTCGGCCAAGCGGCGCCTTGTGATCGGTGCGAACGTGCAGGGGCGCGACCTCGGCGGCTTCGTGGCCGAGGCGCAGGCGCGCATCGCTGCCGAAGTCAGGCTGCCCGAGGGCTACTACCTGGCCTGGGGCGGCCAGTTCGAGAACATGGAGCGTGCGATGAGCCGCCTGATGGTGATCGTTCCCCTCACCATCGGCGCGATCTTCTTCCTCTTGTTCATGTTGTTCGATTCGGTGCGTTACGCCACCCTGGTGATCACGGTACTGCCGCTCGCGTCCATCGGCGGCCTGGTCGGGCTGTTCGTCAGCGGGGAGTACCTGAGCGTGCCGGCGGCGGTCGGCTTCATCAACCTGTGGGGCATCGCCGTGCTCAATGGCGTCGTCCTCGTGAGTTTCATCCGGCAGCTGCGTGAACAGGGCATCGATCAGTTGCACGCAGTCGTCGAGGGCTGCACGCACCGCTTCCGGCCGGTGATGATGACCGCGTCGGTGGCCATGCTGGCCCTGATTCCGATGCTGTTCTCGACCGGCCCCGGGTCGGAAGTGACGCGACCGCTGGCGGTGGTGGTGATCGGGGGCCTGTTCTCCTGCACCGCGCTGACCTTGCTGGTGGTTCCGGTGCTGTATCGCTGGTTCGAGGAAAAGCAGGCGAAGGAGGCATAGCATGCAGATAGTCACCGCGATCGTGCGTCCGGTGCGGCTCGAGGCCTTGCGCGCCGCGCTCAGGCGTCTGCCCGGATTCCCCGGCATGACGGTTTCCGACTGCGGCGGCATGACCGCGCCGGAGCGATTGGGTGAAGAGCGCGATGCGCTTGCCGATTTCTCGAACAAGGTGCGCATCGAGATCGTCACCGACGAGGGGCAGGCGGGACAGATCGTCGACACCATCCGTGCGTGCGCCGCCACCGGGAGCATCGGGGACGGGTTGGTGTGGGTGAGCCCGGTCGAGGCGGTGTGGCGAATCGGCGCCGCCGGAACGGCGGCGGACACGTCCGAGTGAGCCTCGATCCGGTCATCCTGTTCTTCCTGCTCGGCATCCTGGCCCGCCTGGTCCGGTCCGACCTGCGGCTGCCGGAGCCGCTCTACGAGGCCCTGTCGGTCTACCTGCTGCTGGCGCTGGGCCTCAAGGGCGGGGTCGAGCTCGCGCGCCATCCGCTGGCCGCGCTGCTGCCGCAGACCGCTGCGGTGATCCTCATGGGGTGCCTGCTGCCGGTCGTCGCGTTCGCGCTGCTGCGCCGGCCGGTCGGGCTCGATCGCGTCAACGCGGCGGCGATCGCCGCCCACTACGGCTCGGTGAGCGTGGTCACCTTCGCCGCCGGCGTGGCCTGGCTCGAGGCGCGCGCGATCGCCTTCGAGCCGCACCTCGCGCTGTTCCTCGCGGTGCTCGAGGTGCCGGGCATCGTCGTCGGCCTGCTGCTCGCGCGCGGCGCCGGGGCCGGCGCCGCGCTCGGGCCGCTGCTGCGCGAGGTGCTCGCGGGCAAGAGCGTGCTGCTGCTGCTGGGCGGTCTGGCGATCGGGGCGGTCCTCGGGCCGGCCGGGCTGAAGTCGACCGCGCCGCTGTTCGTCGACCTGTTCAAGGGCGCGCTGTGCCTGTTCATGCTCGAGTTGGGCCTGGTCACCGGCCGCCAGCTGGGTCAGTTGCGCCACGCCGGCGCGCGCCTGGTCGCGTTCGCGCTGGTCGTGCCGCTGCTGTTCGGCGCCGTCGGCGCGGGCGTGGGCGGGCTGATCGGCCTGTCGGTCGGCGGCGCCACGCTGCTCGGCACGCTCGCCGCCAGCGCCTCCTACATCGCGGCGCCGGCGGCGATGCGGGTCGCGCTGCCCGAGGCCGATCCCGGCCTGTCGCTGCCGATCGTGCTGGGCGTAAGCTTTCCGTTCAACGTGATCGTCGGCCTGGACGCGTACCACGCGTTCGCGGCGCTTCTCGCGAGGTGAGACGTGGACACCCCCTGGCATGCGCGCAAGCTCCTGACCATCATCGCCGAGTCGTCGCTCGAGCGGTCGCTGATCGCGGAGGTGCGCGCGGCCGGCGTCAGCGGCTACACGATCGCGGAAGTCCGCGGCGGCGGCGCCGGCGGCGAGCGCGCCGGCGACTGGGAGGGCGAGCGCTCGATCGAGTTCCGCGTGATCTGCGACCAGGCGCTGGCCGATCGCGTCGCCGACCGCGTGATGCGGCGCTATGCGGCGAACTACGCGCTGGTGCTGTACCTGACCGACGTCGGCGTCAGGCGGGCAGAGCGCTTTCCGTGACCATGCGCACCCGCGCTGCCGGCAGGATGGCGCGGAAGGTGCTGCCGCGCCCGGGCTCGCTCTCGATCTCCAGGCGGGCGCCGTGGCGCGCCAGCGCGTGCTTGACGATCGCCAGCCCCAGCCCGGTGCCGCCGGTCTCGCGCGAGCGCGACTTGTCGACGCGATAGAAGCGCTCGGTCAGGCGCGGCAGGTGTTCCGGCGCGATGCCGGGACCGTTGTCGGTCACCGCGAACTGCGCGCCGTCCGGATGGGCGCCGAGCCGGATCTCGATCTGGCCGCCGGCCGGCGTGTGGCGCACCGCGTTCGACACCAGGTTGGCGAACGCGCTGCGCAGCTCGTCGGGCGAGCCGCGCAGGCGCAGGTCGACCGCGTCGACCGCGATGCGGTGGCGGCCGCCGGAGAGGGCCTGCGCCTCGGCCACCAGCGGCTCGACCAGCAGGCGGGCGTCGAACTCCTCCTCGCGGTCCGGCCCGGACTGGGTTTCGAGGCGCGAAAGGGCAAGCAGGTCCTCGATCAGGCGCTGCATGCGCTGGGTCTGGTCGAGCATCGTCGCCTCGATCCGCTGGCGCTGGGCCGGCGCGATCTCGGGCTGGTCGATCAGCTGCTCGAGGAAGCCGCCGACCACGGTCAGCGGCGTGCGCAACTCGTGCGAGACGTTGGCGATGAAGTCGCGCCGCGTCGCCTCCATGCGCGTGAAGCGGGTGATGTCGCGCGAGACCACCATGCGCCGCGTCTTCTGGAACGGCAGGAACTGCACCGAGATGGTGGTGCCGGCCACCGTGTCGGTCAGGATCAGCGGTTCGCGGAAGTCGGCGCGCATCATGTACTCGGTGAAGGCCGGCGCGCGCACGAGGTTGAGGATCAGGAAGCCGCGGTCGCGCGCGAGGTCGAGCCCGAGGTGCTGCTCGGCCGACGGGTTGCACCATTCGATGATCCCGCCGCGATCGAGGATGACGATGCCGTCGGGCAGGGCGCTGGCGGCCTCGACGAGGCGATGGAAGGCCTCGGCGACCTCGTCGCGCTCGCGCGCCTCGCGCCGCCGGGCGCGCCGCAGCTCGGCGAACACCGACGCCCAGGCGCCGTAGGCGGGCGGCAGGTCGCCGACGTGCTCGAGCGCGTCCGGCTGGCGGATCCAGTCGGACACCTTCTTGAGATAGTAGAGGTGCAGCCCGATCAGCACCGACAGGCCGGCCAGCGCGACCAGCAGTGCCGTCTGCGGGCCGACGGCGAGCCAGGCGAACACCGCCGCCAGCGCGACTGCGCCGAAGCGGAAACCGACCGGAACCCAGAAATTGAACAAGGAGGCGCCGTGACGCGTGGCGAAGCCTCAATTATCCACGGTTGCGCGCGACAGCCGGTAGCCGGCGCCGCGCACGGTCTGCACCAGCTGCTCGGCCGCGTGCACGGCGAGCGCCTTGCGCAGGCGCAGGATGTGCACGTCGACCGTGCGCTCCTCGATGAAGGTGTGGTCGCCCCACACCTGGTCGAGCAGCTGCGCGCGCGAGAACACCCGCTCGGGGTGCGCGGTCAGGAAGCGCAGCAGCTTGAACTCGGTCGCGCCCATCTCGAGCGGCTTGCCGTCGACGCGCGCCTCGTGGCGCGCCGGGTCGACGGTGAGCGGGCCGTAGACGATCGCCTCGTCGGCGTGCTCGGGCGCGCGCCGGCGCAGCAGCGCGTTGACGCGCGCGAGCAGCTCGCGCGGGGAGAACGGCTTGGTGATGTAGTCGTCCGCGCCGGCGTCGAGGCCGGCGATCTTGTCGGATTCCTCGGCGCGCGCGGTGAGCATGATGATCGGCAGGCCCTTGGTGCGCGCGTCGCTGCGCATCGCGCGCGCGAGCTGCACGCCGGACTCGCCCGGCAGCATCCAGTCGACGATCATCAGATCCGGCAGCGCCTCGCGCACCGCGGCCAGCGCGGCGGCGGCGTCCATCGTGCGCCGCACGCTGTACCCCTTGGGCGCGAGCGTGAACTCCAGCAGGTCGAGGATCGCCGGCTCGTCCTCGACCAGCAGGATGGTGGTGTCGTTGGCCATGGTCGCGGGACGTCGCGGTGCCGCGCGCCGCCTACAGCACGCCGTCGGCCGGCGGGCCGCTGTGGCGCACGTCGGTGCCTTCGGCGACGAAGATCACGTACTCGGCGATGTTCTTCGCGTGGTCGCCGACGCGCTCGAGGGCCTTGGCGATCCAGATCACGCCCAGCGCCGTCGAGATCGTGCGCGGGTCCTCCATCATGAAGGTGATCAGCTCGCGCAGCAGGCTGCGGAATTCGTTGTCGATCTGCTTGTCCTGCTTGACGATGCGGTCGGCCGCCGCGCTGTCGATGCGCGCGAAGGCGTCGAGCGCGTCCTTGAGCATGCCGATCGCCATGTTGGCCGCCACGTGCACGTCGGAGAAGCCGACCAGGCTCGCGACGCCGGTGTCGTGCATCTGGCCGGCGATGCGGCCGATCTTCGCCGCCTCGTCGCCGACGCGCTCGAGGTCGGTCGTGGCCTTGATCACCGCCATGATCAGGCGCAGGTCGCCGGCGGTCGGCTGGCGGCGCGCGATCAGGTGGGTGCAGCGGTCGTCGAGCTCGATCTCCAGCATGTTGACCGCGTCCTCGGTCCTGCGCACCTTGTCGACGAGCTCGCGCTCGCCGCTGCTGTAGGCGCCGATGGCGTCGCGCAGCTGCTGCTCGACCAGGCCGCCCATCTGCAGCAGGCGCGAGCGCACCGCCTCGAGATCGGCGTCGAATTGCGACGAGATGTGGACTTTTTCCATGGCTTAGCCGAACTTCCCGGTGATGTAGTCCTCGGTGCGCTTGTCGCGCGGCTTGATGAAGATGTCGTCGGTCCTGCCGTATTCGATCATCTCGCCCAGGTACATGTAGGCGGTGAAATCCGACACGCGCGCCGCCTGCTGCATGCTGTGCGTGACGATCAGGATCGTGACCTTGCCGCGCAGCGTGTCGATCAGCTCCTCGATGCTCGCGGTCGCGATCGGGTCGAGCGCCGAGGTCGGCTCGTCGAACAGGATCATCTCCGGATCGGTGGCGAGGCAGCGCGCGATGCACAGGCGCTGCTGCTGGCCGCCGGAGAGGTTGTAGGCGGGCTCGGCGAGCCGGTCCTTGACCTCGTTCCAGAGCGCCGCGCCGTGCAGCGCCTGCTCGACCTTCTCCTCGATGCGCGCGCGGTTCTTCTCGCCGCGCACGCGGATGCCGTAGGCGACGTTCTCGTAGATCGACTTGGGGAACGGATTGGGCTTCTGGAACACCATGCCCACGCGCATGCGCACCTCGATCGGGTCGACCTCGGGCGCCAGCAGGTTGGTGTTGTCCGGATGGAACACGATCTCGCCCTCGTAGCGGTTGCCGGGATAGAGGTCGTGCATGCGGTTGAAGCAGCGCAGGTAGGTCGACTTGCCGCAGCCGGACGGGCCGATCAGCGCGGTGACCTTGCCTTCCTCGATGCTCATGTTGACGTTCTTGAGCGCCTGGAAGCTGCCGTAGTAGAAGTTGAAGTTGCGGATGTCGGCCTTGATCGGCCCGGTGGGCTCGACCATGGCGGCGGGGTTCGGCGTGCTCATCGGATCACCA